>JAAFHL010000001.1:0-23157 GCA_013298365.1 Bacteroidota bacterium
TTTTCGGGACAAAGAAGGCAATTTTTGGTTTGCTTCTTACACAAATGGACTGACTAAATATGATGGCAAAAACTTTCAAACATATAGTATTCAAAATGGGCTGGGCAGCAACAAAACCTACTGTGAAAGAGAAGATGCAAATGGGCGAATATGGGTAGGCACAGAACATGGGATAACCATCATTGATGGCGAAAGATTTCAATATCTTACGACCAAAGATGGCTTGATTTCTAATGCGATTTATACCATTTTGCACGACAAAAAGGGGGCTGTATGGATGGGAACAGGTGAAGGCATTAGTGTTTTGATGAAAGACAAAACCATTCGCAATTATTCGGTGAAAGACAGTTTGGGCGATAATTTGGTATTGAGCTTAAAAGAAGATGAAAAAGGCAATATTTGGGCAGCAACCAGTCATGGCTTATCGGTTTGGAATGGTAAAAAATGGCAAAATATTATTCTTCCCGCATCTGTTGCTGCAAATGACATTGTAGCTTTGGTATTTGAGAAAAATTACAATTATCTTTGGTTAGGGACAAATAATGGCATTTTTCGTTTATCAGTAGGCGATTTTTTAGCAAAAGGAAAATATGCTTTGGCGCATTTTACCACTGCTGATGGCTTGCCAAGTTTGGAATGTAATGGAAATGCCGCTTATCGAGACAAAAAAGGAAATATTTGGATAGGCACAATTGCAGGCGCAGTTTGTTATGCTGCTAATCAAGAAATTGAGGCACAAGCTCCGCCTTTAGTCTATATCACAGGCGTAAAATTATTTTTCAAAGACATCTATCAAAGTAAATTGAACACAGGCGAAATTGACCCTGAAACAGGTTTGCCAAAATCGCTAACCTTGCCCTATAACCAAAATCACATTACTTTTGACTTTATTGGTATCTGCCACTCTCGCCCGTCTTCTGTTCGCTATAAAATTCGTCTCAAAGGTTTTGAGGAAAATTGGCAGCCGATTACGGAGGAAACAAAATTTACCTATTCCAATTTGCCATCAGGAACTTATACTTTTTGCGTAAAAGCCACCAATAACATGGGCGAATGGGTAGATGCTACCCCTTTTACTTTCACGATTAAACAACCTTTTTGGGCTACTTGGTGGTTTATTTTATTGATGATAAGCATAATATCTGCGATTGCGTATGGGATTTATTTTGCCATACAAGAACGGGCAGCACAGCAAAGAGAGCAGGCACAAATTCAAACGAAAGCAGATTCTTTGCAGTTAGAACAGCAGGCACTTTATGCCATGATGAACCCACATTTCACCTTTAATGCACTGCAATCCATTCAATATTTTATCATGGTACAGGACAAAATGTCGGCAACTAAGTTTCTTACGCAATTTGCCAAGTTAGTGCGCATGAATTTGGACAGTAGTAAAAGCCAATTTATTTCACTTAACGACGAAATTGAACGCTTAAAACTCTATTTATCGTTGGAAAAAATGCGTTTTCAAGATAAATTTGACTATGAATTGTTGGTTGATGAAGAGATAGATAAAAGTGAAACCCTTATTCCGCCTATGATTTTGCAGCCTTTTGTCGAAAATTCCCTTAAACATGGCATTATGCCGCTTGAAGGCAACGGTCAGATTTCGGTCAATGTTCAGGAAGAAGACGAAAACACCTTACTTGTGAGCATTAGAGACAATGGAATCGGCATTTCTGCCAGCAAAAAAATGAAGTCAGACCGCCCAAATGACCATGTTTCGCAAGGAATGACTATCACAGAAGACCGTTTAAAACTGTTTTCTAAAACGACAGGAAAGGCTTATACCATTGATTTTGAGGAAATTAAGAAGGAAGATGCTACGATTGCTGGCACTTTGGTAAGAATACGCCTACCCATGAAAAGCCGCTTATAATTCCTTTATTTCTTGAATCACAATCTCCCAGACTTCTTTTTTTTCTGTGCCAAACGTTTTTGTACTTTTTTTGAGGGAAAGGGTAGCCGAAAAAGGATATTTTTTCCCTGCCACAAGCCATGAAAATTGATAGGTAGCTTGATAGAGATTTCCTGTTATTTTGCGAAAAGAACTCACTTGCTGAATGTCTTGCAAACTTATTTTTTGTGGCTTTTGCAACAAATGACTTAGATATTGTGAAACAGCAATGTTTTTTTGCAGAGCAGGAAAAGTATGCGTTTTTATACTAACTTTCTCATTATCAAATAATTTTAATGCAGCCGTTTTGCTTTTTTCTCGCATAGAAAAAGTATATTCTGTGTTTCCAATCACTTGCAAAGCTGCCCCAAAATCTTGCAATTTCTGGTTTGCCCGCTTTGCAAAAGTCTGTACTTGCGTTTCTGACAAAGTATTTTCATAAAAACCTGTATGAGGTCTTACCTGTTCATGCTCTGCCGATTGCGCAAACAAGCTCACAGACAGCAACAACAAGACAATAATGAGTGTATTTTTCATAAAAAATGTACTAAAATCTGTGAGAAATTATTTTTGCCAAAAACGTAAAACCTTGATTTGCTGTTTATTATCGTATTGTGTTTCCAACACTTCTAACTGCTGCAAACTCGGAATGGGCATAGTCAATTTCTCAATAAATTCTTCTTTGTTCCACACCTCCATAATATAACCCGTTTCTGTATCTATCTGAAAAATCTCGGCATCGGCGGCAAACATGGCTTGCAAACGCCCCAAATGCGCTTCCCAATCAGCGATTTTGCCACTTGCATACAAGCGAATCATCATGGCGTAGTCGTCAGGTTTGAGGAAAATAATCTGGCTTTTCCTAGCCTCCATCTTCAATGTATCAGCCTTGTAGTAAGGCGATTTTACATAAAAAGAGAAGTATGCCGCCTCATTTTCCCATTCCACACAGCCCAAAGAATCCGTTTTGAACACTTTTTGGGCTTTATCATCTATCAAATGTATTTCAACAGGCTCGACAATCGGGCGATGTGTATAAGCATCTTCAAAACAAATTTTTGTCCCATTATTTTTGCTTTCTTTTTCTTTTGCAGCATAAAAAACAAGACCACTCAAACCCAAAAACAAGAAAGTTATTAATGCTATTTTCCATTTTGGCGAAAATAAAGTAGTCGTTCTATCATTTATAACGACAATATCTACGCTGTTTTTTAGATTATTTGTTTCATTATCCCCTCCTTCAGCTCCGCTTAGGGAACGGTGAGCAAGGGCATCTTTTCGGACAAAATCTTTCCAATTAATTTCCCCCACCATTTGCGCAAACAAATCAAGTACATCTTCTCTCGGCATTTTTCCCGTTTTAAAATAATTATAAAACGACTTTTCACTAATCCTGCCCTTTGTTTTTTCTTCCAAGACTTCTTGAAAACAAGCAATTTCTGTCCCTTTCCATGCCTGCAAATCTTCGGGCAGAAAGGGAAATGACGCACGACAAGTTTCCACTAATTGTCGCTTCAAACGCTCAAAACTGTGCAAATATTCGTTTTCCATGCCTCAAATTTACGGAAAAACCTTTGAAAAGTGCTTTGTAAAGTGTAGAAAATGTTTTACAAAGGTTTTACAAGCCTTTTTCTGCGGATTTCACGTAGATAAACGCAAATTTGCAGCAGGTTTTATCTGCGCTATCTGCTATTATCTGCGAAAATCAGCGAGAAATAAAAAACATCATGAAAAATACAATCTTATTATTATTTGCTACACTGCCTATTTTGGGCATCGCACAATCGGGCTACTCATCTGCTTCTATGGGCATGAGCAGAAGCCACACACAAACACATATTCCCGTTATTCCCAATCCGCAAGATGTTGTGGTAGAGGAATATATGAATTATCATCGCCACAAATTAGTGATGCCTTCGGGGGACAAAAATGTAGGCATAGATGCAAGTTGGGGCAATTTGCGAGACGAAACTTTTTTGCAAATTGGTTTTGCCACGCAGCGTTTGACAGAAGAAAGCCATTACAAACCTGTCAATATTGCTTTGGTGATAGACAGAAGTGGCTCTATGTCGGGCGAAAAAATGGAAAAAACAAAATTAGCGATGGCTACTTTTGTGAAAAAATTGCGTCCACAAGACAAAATTTCCATTGTGGAATTTGACACCGAAGCAGATGCGATTTTGCCCACCACAAATGCCGATAATTTGGAAAGAATGTTAAATGCTATCCAAAAAATTTATGCAAGAGGCGGAACGGATTTAAACGCAGGTATTTTGTTGGGCTACAAGGAATTGGTCAAACATGCGACAAAAGAATATGCCAGCCGTTTGGTGATTTTGACAGATGCCATGACAAATACAGGCGAGCTTAATCCTGCCAAAATCGTACAACTTTCTGACGTATATAGCGCAGAATATGCCGTAGATTTCACCTTGATTGGGGTAGGCGTAGATTTTAACAATGAGCTTTCTCGTAAATTGACCGAAAATGACAGATGTCAAATTCATTTTGTGCATGATGCGGAAGAAATCGAAAAAGTATTTAATGACGAGGCTGAATCTTTGCTCTCCCCTATTTCTAAAGAAGTAGAAATGGAAATTGTGCTGCCCAATGGCATAGAAATCGAAAAAGTGTATGGTTATTCGCCTGTGATAGAAGGCAATAACATGCGTTTTACCCTCAAAAATATGAACGCAGGTTTGACCCAAATTTTTCTGTTTAAAATAAAAGAAAAAGAGGCACAATCAGAAGCCATACAAATAAATGTTTCCTATTTTGACATGCAAAAAGGGGAAAAAGAAGTAGAAAATAGGGCTGTTTTTTTTCCTACAGAACGCAAACTCAAAACGCCTGACAAGGAAATCGAAAAGAATATTATCATTGCGCAAATGGCAGCAGCCTTGCACGAAATGGCGGTTTTATATACAACAACTGGGACAAAAGCCGCCCAAAATTGTGTGGCTAATGCTTTGATTGACAGCAAACAAAGCAAAAATTGGCAAAGTGATGTTGATGTGAAAAGAATGCAAGGAATTTTGGAAAAATACGCAGGCGATTTAGAAATGGCGTTGAAGTAAGGGTTGCCATAAAAAGGAACTGTCAAAAAAATGGCAGTTCCTTTTATGTTTTATGCGACACTTTTGGGGCGGAAATATAAGGTAAGTTCATATTCTGCCAATAACGCATTTAGTTGTTCCAATAAATCTAATCGCCGTATTTCATAATTTGTAATAGCATTTTCACTGGGTTCATCTTGTGATTGATGAAAATGCAGCATAGCATTTATACGAGCAAGTGCTTCTAATGTGTTGATGATTTCGTTACTTTTCACTTGAAATAAAATTAGCAATTTCTTGTTTAGCAATACTCATTTCTACACCCGTCCCCAAGTTTTTAACCTTGTAAACACCATTCGCCATTTCTTCTCCCCCAATAATCAACACAAACGGAATCCCTTTTTTGTCTGCATAGCCAAATTGCTTGCCCATTTTGATGTCTTTGGGATAATATTCTGCTGAAATGCCTGCGTCTCTCAAGTTTTGCAAAGCCTCAAGGCACCCTGACAGGGTTTCTTTCCCAAAATTTACCACCAAAACTTGTATGCCTGAAACGGAGTTTTCGGGAAATAAATTGAGTTCTTGCAAGACATTATAAATACGGTCTGCACCAAAGGAAATGCCAATGCCCGACAAGCCACTTACCCCAAAAACGCCTGTGAGATTGTCGTAGCGACCGCCGCCGCCGATGCTCACACTCACAGAAGTGCCGCCTGCACGTACTTCATAAATTGTGCCTGTGTAATAATTTAAGCCTCTTGCCAATAACAAAGTAAATTCCACTTTTGCGTTATAGCCACGCAGATATTTATGCAATGCCAAAACCTCTGTCAATTCTGCTACGCCTTTGCTGCCTTCGGGACAATTCACAAATTTTTCACTCAAAAAAGCTAATTTCTCCGCATTAGAACCTTCAAAAGAAATGACTTCAAAGAGTTTATCAATGTCATTTTCAGCAATTTCTTTCTCCAAAAGTTCCTTTTTTACGCCTGCTGCCCCGATTTTATCCCACTTGTCAATCGCTACACAAATCTCTGTAAACTTGGCTGTTTGCTGAATATATTCTGCATAGCCTGTCAAGATTTTGCGGTTATTGATTTGAATCGTGATGTCTTGCAAGCCCATATTTGACAAAGCCTCATCATAAATTGCCACAAATTCGGCATCATACACTAAGGATTCTGCGCCAACCACATCAGCATCACATTGATAAAATTCTCGATAGCGATTTGCCTGTGGGCTATCTGCACGCCACACAGGTTGAATTTGATAACGCTTGAAAGGAAAGGTCATCATAGTATGATTCATTGCCACAAAACGAGCAAATGGAACGGTCAAGTCGTAACGAAGGGCTTTTTCCGCCAATTTTGGGGCTAATTTTGCTGCCCCACGTATGCCTTCGGCTTGGGCATCTGCAATATTTTCGGCAGAAATGCCCCGCAAATAGTCGCCAGAATCCAAGACTTTGTAAATAAGACGGTCGCCTTCCTCGCCATATTTGCCCGTCAAAACGGATAAATTCTCCATAGAAGGCGTTTCCAAAGGCATATAGCCATATTTTCTAAAAACGGTTTTAATGGTATTGAACAGCCACTCACGTTTGAGCATCACATCAGGTGCGAAGTCTCGAGTGCCTTTGGGGATAGATGGTTTTTGCATGTTTTGTTTGTTTTTCGCAGATGATATAGCTTGTTAAAGCAATAAGATTTTTGGAGAACCTTTTATTTTATTTTAAATCGTTTGGTGATTTTACTTGGTCTATGAGTAGGAATATCCATACCTTTAAAATCTCTATCAAAAGTTACTATTTCTAAGCCATATTTTTTGGCACAAGTATATTGATAACTATCATCAAAATCTAAGGCTTTTAATTCCATGTTTTGAACTAATAACTTTAGGTCTATTGGTTTTAATGATACAAGCGTTACTTCCCCGTTTTCAAAAACATCTTCCACAAAATCAGTAAAAACTTCTTTTTTATTTAGTTTTGTAAGAATCACCCCCAAAGAATGAAGCGTGAAGTCACTCATAACTAACTCACTGCTAGGCACTGTGTTTAAAAATGCTTCAACTTCAACAGAATTTATTTGCCGTAAAAGTGTTTCAAGCCATATATTTGTGTCCACCAAGTACATACCTATTGCTTATTTTTATGCGTTGCGCCAATCTAATGCCTTCTTTTGTAATTCAATCGCTGTGTAGTTTATTTTTTCATTCTCTAATGCCCCAACCCAAGTTAATCGAAATTTTCTTTCTTTCTTAGGTTTATGTTTTGTTGATAAAAACTCAATATACAAAGACAGTTCCTCCAATAAGTATGGTGGAAATTGATGAATCTGTTGAGCGATTTGTTGTGATAATAGATTTGGATTCATGAAATTATTGATTTGACATGTAAAATTAATGCCTTTTTTAAAGAGAAACAAATTTATTTCATATATTTTATATATTACATTTTTTGAGATGATTCTTGTTCTGCGCCTATCATTAAGTGTATCAATCCATTGGCACAAAATTCTTTTTTTTTTCGCTACAAAAAAGTAGTTACTTTGTGGAGAAATCATGCTTACATTTATTTTATACCACACAAATGAGACAAAATATACTTTTATTGATGCTTTTTGCTATCGGAAATGCCCTTTTTGCGCAAGATTCCGATATTTTACTCAACCATGACCTTTATCACTACATAGACCGTTTAGACATACGTGGTTATACAGGAAAAACGGTGCATACAGACATTAAGCCTTACGGCAGACAATATATGTCCGAAGTTTTTGAGGCTGCAGACTCTGCGCAAATGGACTTAAATGAGTTACGGTGGCATAAACAAATGCGTAAATTAGCTGATGATGACTTTACAGACAAAGAAAAAGAAGGGTATTTGAAATTTAAGGAGTATTATCCCAATAAAATCAATTCCTTTATTTATGCAAATCGCAGAGATTTTTATGCCTATACAAGCAAAAATTTCCGCATCTATGTCAATCCTGCTATGCAATTTATGGTGGGTGGCGAACTTTTCAATGGCGATTCTACCAAGTTTCAAATGCTGTCTATCAATTCCAGAGGCGTGCAAGTGCGGGGTAGTTTTATGAATAAAATTGGCTTTTTTACCGAAGTATATGACAATGTGCTGCGTTTGCCGAGTTATCAATTTCGGGTAATAGACCCTGATGGGACATACAAAAAAGACGAAAGATTGGTTTTGCCAGGGGAAACGTATGTAAAACGCTTTGCTCGTAATAACAATTCTTTGGATTTTTTCAGCGCAAGGGCATACGTTACCTACAGCCCCTTCAAAGCAATGCGCCTCAAATTTGGCTATGACAGGAGTTTGTGGGGAAATGGAACGCAAAGTATGATACTATCTGACCACAGCGCAAATGCCTTGGCATTAGATATTAATACCAGAATTTGGAAATTGGAATATCAAAACCGCTTTGCGCAACTCATAGATTATTTCCCCACTAAAAGCGATGTAGAAGGAACTTTTCCCCGTAAATACGCTGTTTTTCATCAACTTTCTTACAAGCCTACCAAAAATTTATCTATTGGCATGTTTGAATCGGTTATTTACAATCCTTATCAACCAAATGGCAAAAGAGGTTTTGAATTGCAATATCTCAATCCTATCATTTTTTATCGGGCAGCAGAGCAGGCTTTGGGCAGTTCTGACAACGGTTTAATTGGTTTTACAGGCAAATATAATTGTTTCAAACATTTCCAATTTTATGGGCAGTTTTTAATAGATGATTTTAAATTTTCGGCATTCAAAAACATGCTGTTAGATACCCTTTTAGATACTAAAAAAATGCCTGGTTATCGTAATGATAAAACTGCTTATCAATTAGGATTCAAGTATATAGACATGTTTAATATCTCTACTTTGGATATGCAAGTAGAATTTAACAATGTGCGCCCATATACCTATCAGCACTTTAATGCAACTACAAATTACACACAATATGGGCAGTCTTTGGGTTATGGATTTGGCGGAAATGCCCGTAATTTGGAAGTAAACCTGAATTATCATCCTTTTCCCAGATGGAATTTTCAGGCTTCTGCGTTGCGTGGGGTAAAGGGAAATGACCAAAATGGCAAAAACTATGGTGGAAATATCAACAGCGTTTATAGCGAATTGCTGCCCAAAAGTCCGATAAATAGCCTTGATTATGGCTATTATGTGGGCTTTGGCGATAAAATCAATATCACACAACTCTATGGCAGAATCTCCTATCAAATCTTAGATACCGATATTTTTGCAGAAGTAGAAGGGCGTTATCGCCAAGAAAATGCGCAAAAATCGCTAAGTGTTTGGGGTGGCTTACGTATGAATATTGCGCCTCGAGTCGCTAAGTACTAACTATTTTGTTTTATTTCCGTATAAATGGCACACTTTTTCGTAGATTAAAACATCTATTTTCATCTATTTAACCATAATACGCCTTGTAATTTTTATGAAAAAAAAGGTTGAAATCGCTTTATTTTTGTTATTTATATTGCTAATAAATCCTGTACAAGCCTATCATGCTGTTATTACAGGAACAGCTAAAGGCTTGAATATTAGAGATATACATTTGAGTTGTTCTGCATGGCTCGAAGACCAAGTTTCACTCTTAGACCCATCTGGAAAATTCACTTTTGTATTAGATAATCCAAATCCTGCGATGTACACACTTCGTTATGGGAGTGGGCGTGCTATGCTAAAAACGGAATTATTCATTTTTTCAGACTTGAATGTCGAAGCCGATTTGGTTTCAGAACCTTCGGGCGAAAAGATTTGGTTACGTGTGTCAGACCGCCGCTGCAATGCGTTTAAGGCGGCAAAAAATTACATGGACGACCAATGGATTAATAAAAGGACAGATATTATAGAGCAAATTGTGCCAAAAATTACGGCGATTCCTTTTATCGAAAATGACATGATTACGGAGGTTTTTGCCAAATCGGAAATGCTCAATTATATGTATTTGATGAGCAAAAACTATGGAAAAGCCTTTGAAAAAAAGCCTTTTGAGCGAGCAGAATTTGCTTCTTTGCCCATGAATGAGTCGTTTTATATGGGTTTTCCTGCTTATCGGGAACTCATGGCAGCCTATAATATGGAAAAGTTTATGACAAAAATTTTTGATGAAGGTAAAAATACACATGATTTTGAAGTAGTCATGAAAAATATAGAAGAACTTTCACAAAATCTTCCCGAACAAACTCGCTTTGATTTGATGGTACAAATCCTCCACAAATTTCCCCACAAGGATTTACCCACAGGACAAGAGCAGTATTATGTCTCAAAATTGCGTCAAATTACCAATAATTATCCCAATAATGATGAAACTGTCATGTTGGAACTGCAAATTGTAGATATTCTCAATTCCATTGTCAATCGTCCTGCGCCCGATTTTAAACTCAAAGACGAGACAGGCACCGAGGTTTCACTTGCCGATTTCAAAAGTTCTTTTGTGTTGATAGATGTGTGGGGTTCTTGGTGTCGTCCGTGTAGGGTCAAAAACCAGGCTTTGTTGGAACTTTACAAAACCATTAAAGATTATAGCATGGAGGTCGTGCTTGTGAGCATTTCTAATGACACAGACGAAGAACTTTGGAAAGAAGCGATTTCACAAGATGGCATGATTTGGACACAACTCTTGGCAGATAAAGATTTTTTGGGTAATTATAGCATCAAAGAGTATCCTACGATGATTTTGATAGACAAGGCAGGCAAGATTCGGAAAGTCGGCAGCGACATTTCGCTCAATGATTTGATAGATGTGATGTATTAATGCTACTTTATCAAGTTGAAAACAGGTAATTAACTCAGTAAACGTGTCATTGCGAGTAGCTATTTTGAGGTGTTTTTTGTAACGAAGTGAAGAAAAATACCTCAAAGTAGCTGCGAAGCAATCCTACAATGCTGACAAGTATTACTTAAAAATCCTATCCGAAAAGGTAAAAACGCTAATGATTTAGCGTTTTTTTGTGTTTTATCAGAAAAATGAAATCTGTGAGTATAAAAAATTTAAAAAAATATGCTGCTGTAACGAAAAAAGTGCTTAATGATAGGCTTTTTTACCTTTTGAACGGTTTGTGTGTAGCAAAGCGGAACACAAACCTTCAAAACGGTAAAAAAGCACAATGAAAACGATTCGTTTTTCAAGCAAAATGGGCATGTTGCCTATTTTCTGGGCTTTTTACTGTTTTGAAGGTTGGATATTTTCACTGCGTTTAATATCCAACCGTTCAAAAAGTAAAAAGCCAGCGATATATCATTACTTTTTTTAGCACTTTTTTATTTATAGCAAGAAAGATATTAATATCCATAATAAAAACACAATAACTTCGCACAAAACATAATAAAGCATAAAAATGAGGTTATTTTTTATTTTTTATTATAAAGCTCTTCTTTGTGTTATAATATATTTGAATACATCTAAAAAACTTTCTATCATTGCTACGTATTTATACCTGCTTATTTTTTGCCAAGTATCTAGTCCCTTACAAAACCTAAATGGCTTGGAAATATTTTCATCACTTCTTATTTTTTTCGCAATGAAAAACAACATTTTTTTACATTCCTTGAGTGTTATGACATTCGAAATATGCCCATTTAATTTGTATTACCTACAAATCCATACCTTAGAAGGCATACACAACTACAAACTCATTATCGAATAATTTTCACCTTTGCAGAACGAGCAGAAAGTATATGCTTTCTGCTTGTTCTGCTTTTACTTTTTTATCATGAAAAAGCTAATTTATATATTAGAAATACTATGTATTGCCCATAATTTACATGCGCAATATATACCATCTCCCTTAACGACAGGTACTTTACATCTCCCACGCAAGCAGCTACGCTTTCATTAGCAGGGCTGCCCAAAGGCTTGTATTTTTTGAAGGTTTATACGGAAAAAGGCGTGCAAAGTGTGAAGTTGCTGCATTAATATATTCCTTAACAGTTTTGCTCCTTATTTTCTTTTTGAAAATAATGGGCATTTTTTTTCAAAAAAATTTGCTTATCTCAAAATCCCCCCTAATTTTACCGTTTTAACAACAACCTATTTCTATATGCTAAAAAATATACTACTTCTATGCTTTTGTATGGCATTTTCGATTGCCCTTCAAGCACAAATTATTCATGTCAAAGGGTTTGTAAAAGATGCCCAAAACAATGAAGCACTTGGTGGCGCAAGTGTTTATGTTTCCGCTACGCTTGGGAAATATACGGACGATATTGGCGAGTTTGATATAGAAATAGAAAACCCTGTTTTCCCATTTGAGGTGAAAATAGAATATATCGGCTATGTTACACAAGTCATTCCTGTTAGCAATATGCTTATGGAAATAGATTTGGGGGATATTAAAATGAAATCTTTGCCTTTTCAAGGAAATGAAGTAGTCGTAATTGGCTCAAGAGTTAGCGAAACGGTTTTGCAATCGGCTTCGTCTGTCCAAAAAGTAAACATTCAAGCCATTCGTTCTACCGCTTCGGGCGACTTTTACGAGGGTTTGGGCAATCTCAAAGGCGTAGATATTGTTACCTCAAGTTTGGGTTTTCGCTCATTTAACACAAGGGGCTTTAACACAACTTCGCCTGTGCGAGTTGTGCAGTTTATAGATGGTATGGACAATCAAGCACCTGGACTCAATTTTCCTGTGGGAAATTTGGTAGGGGCTACGGATTTAGATTTGCAAAGTGTGGAGGTGATTACGGGACCCGCTTCTGCCTTATATGGACCGAATGCTTTTCAGGGGGTAATTAGCATGACAACGAAAGACCCCTACAATTTTCAGGGATTGAGCGTGCAGCTAAAAGGCGGCAATAGAAATATGATAGATGGACAGTTTCGTTATGCACAGGCGTATGGCAAACAGCAAAAATTGGCGGTAAAATTGACAGGTTCGTATAGCAAAGTTACCGATTTTCCTGCTGATGATTCGGTAGCAAATTTGTATAGACCTATTGAAAGTGAGCAAAATTTGAGTTCGATTGTGCGTCAATTGCAATATGATGAAGACCCACAAACAGCAGCCGATTTTACCAAATTGAATGGCTATTTAGACTTTTATCCACAGGCTTTTCCTGGTAAATTAGACATTTTAGCACCCGGCTATTTAGAGCCATCTTTGACCGATTACAATACCAAAAGCTTGAAATTAGGCGGCGAAGTTTGTTATAAATTGAAAGACAGTTTGCAGCTTTCTTTTGCTTATAAATATGGTTTGGGAACGGCTGTTTATCAAGCAACAAATCGCTATAACATCAAAAATATTCAATTTCAACAACAAAAATTGGAGTTGAAAGGCAAAAATTTCTTTATTCGTGCTTACAATACCATGGAAAATGCGGGCGACTCGTATGATTTGGTGTTTACGGGCGTAAATCTTTCCAAAAGTTATATCAAAAACTATGTGAGCAATTATTTAGGGACGTATTTTGATACCTTACTTTATTTGGCAAGGGGCGGCACTTCCGATTCTACCGTAAAACCTGGCGAACCCCAAAATTGGATGATAGAAAGGGCGAGAGCTGCTGCCCTTGCGCAAGCCCCAAATGGTGCGCAATTACAGCCCGGTAGCAACGAATTTAACAGCGAATATAATTCCATCATCAATAATGCAAGCCTTTCTCGAGGTTCAAAATTCACCGATATTTCGAGTTTGCAACACATTGAAGGGCAATATAATTTGCCGATAAAATGGGCAAATATTATTTCTGGGGCAAATGTGCGTTTTTACAATCCACAATCCTACGGCACGATTTTCTCCGATACTTTGGTCAATCGTAAAGACACAATGCCTGATGGCTCTGCTGATTTGAGTGCGCAATTTGTAAACTTAACGGTTTGGGAAGTAGGGGGATATGTACAGGCGCAAAAGAAATTTTTGAACGACAAATTGCATATTACCGCTTCGATTCGTGCAGATAAAAATCAAAACTTTCAACCGCAATTTTCGCCAAGGGCTTCGATTGTATTTGCCCCCAAAAATCATACATTTCGTGCCGCTTATCAGTCGGCTTTTCGGATTCCGACCTTGCAAAACCAATTTATTTTGCTCACATTAGGGCAGTTGCCTGTGGCGGGCGAGTTTGTAGATTTTCGTTTAGAAGGAAATTTGCAGGGGCATGACAATTTATATACAGTACAATCGGTCAAAGATTTTCGCAATATGTACGATTCTACCTTTGAAATCAAGCCCGAATTGCTGAAAAAAGTAACTTATAACAAAATTCGTCCCGAATATGTAAAGACCTTTGAGTTGGGCTATCGTTATACATGGAACAACAAACTTTTTGTAGATGCTGTGGGCTATTACAATAGTTATCAGCACTTTATCGGAGATATACGAGTGATTCAGCCCAAGGGTGGAGCGATTGCAGGCGCAGAAAGTGGCGATGATGCCATTCTTACAGGCAATTATGAGTTGCTACAAATTCCCGTCAATTCTACACAAACCGTTAATTCGTATGGTGCAGCATTGGGACTTTCGTATTATATTGGCAAAGGTATTACCCCCACGATAAATTACACTTATTCAGATATAGATACCAGCAATTTAGTAAAAGATGAGATTATTCCAGGCTTTAATACCCCAAAACACAAGATTGTGTTAGGTTTGCAGGGTAATAAGGTATATAAAGGCTTAGGGTTTAATGTAAATTACAAATATCAAAGTGGTTTTTATTGGCAAAGTCCTTTTGGGCAGGGAAATGTGCCTGCTTTTGGTACAGTTGATGCGCAAATAAGCTATTGGTTTGAAAAAGCGCATTCTACTTTGCGTGTAGGTGGCTCAAATCTTGCCAATAATCGTTATAGAACAGCGTATGGCTCACCTTTATTGGGCAGAATGGGTTATGTTTCTTGGACTTTTGATTTGGATAAATGGAACTAAGCTTATTTTATAATCATTAATGTAAGTTGCACATTATACAGTACTGCGATTCTCCAGAATCGCAGCTACGAAACTACCCCACTTCTCAAGTTGGCGTGATTACGATAATTTGAGAAGTGGGTAATTACATTTTTTCTATCCATTTTTTTGAAACAAATCCTTACATTATGTCTCAAAATATTATTTTGTTATCCATATTTACAGTCATAACACCCTATTCACAGCCCCGTCCTTAAGGGCAGGGGCTGTAAATAGGCAGACAGGGTGCATAATAACCGATTTCAAATGGAATACTGAAACCGCTCTAATATCTATTTTATCCTACTTACCTTTATCATGTTCGTTGTTCCCTTATCCTCCACAGGCATACTTGCGGTATTTATCACAATGTCGCCCTTTTCTACTAAGCCCTTGGCTTTGAGGAAATCATGAATTTCTTTGATGGTGTTGTCAGTGCTTGTATCGTGGTCGTAGAAAAAAGCACGCACACCCCAGACTAAGCCCAAAGTCGTAAGCATTTCTTTATTATTGGTGAAAATAAAAATATGCGAATGGGGACGGCATCTTGCTAACTGGAAGCCCGTATAACCCGAAAATGTCATACCTATAATGGCTTTTGCGCCTACTTCTTTTGCCAAATTACAAGCGGAAACAATCGTTGCAGCACCCAAACGGTTTTTGTCATAAGGATTGATATGCATATTTTTATAATAAATATGCTGCATTTCTAATTCCGTTTTGTGAATAATATTACTCATGGTTTGAATCACATCAACAGGATATTTTCCTACTGAAGTTTCCGCACTTAACATGACCGCATCTGCACCATCAAGCACTGCATTTGCTACATCATTCACTTCTGCACGAGTTGGACGGCGGTTTTCTATCATAGATTCCATTACCTGCGTAGCCACAATTACAGGTTTTGCTGCCTCATTGCATTTTTGCACAATTCTTTTTTGCCAAATCGGAACATCTTCCATCGGAATCTCTACCCCCATATCGCCACGAGCCACCATGATGCCGTCCGATGCTTCAATGATTGCATCAATGTTTAACAAAGCTTCTGGCTTTTCGATTTTTGCAATCACACGTTGATGTCCATTTTTCAAACGAATCAACTCTTTCAATACCTGAATATCAGTAGCAGTGCGCACAAACGACAAGGCTATCCACTCTAAATTGTGTTTGATAGCAAAATCAATGTCTCTGTAATCTTGGTCGGTGATAGTAGGCTCTGAAATATCGGTAAAAGGTAAATTTACGCCTTTTCTACTTTTAATTACATCGCCCGAATCTACTCGCAACTCTACCGTATATAATTTATCGGTAGAAATAACGGTCAATTCCACCTTACCATCGTCAATTAACACAATATCCCCTTCATTTACGTCTTTGGCAAACGTATCATATACAATCGGAATGAAATCTTCTGTCTGTTCTTGTATATCAGAACGAATGGTAATAATGTCGCCAGTCTGTATATGCACAGGATTTTTGAGGTTGGCAATACGCATTTTCGGACCTTGAAGGTCTTGCAAAATGGTGATTTTTGTTTTAAATTCCTCATTAATTTCTCGAATAAGCTGCACATATTTTTCATGCACCTCATGGGTAGAATGGGAAAAATTGAGGCGAGCCACATCTAATCCTTGACGCACCATCTCTAATAGGACTTGTTTATCCTCACATGCAGGACCAATAGTCGCTACGATTTTTGTACGGTTAAATTTAAAATAATTCATAATTTCTTGGTGTTTTCTCACAGATTTGCGCAAATGTAAGCACTTTTCTGATATAATTGTTATCTTTTTCTCGCAGATTTTCACAGATGATAGCTGATTTCGCAGATAAATATAGCTTTAATGTGTCAAATTTCTTTACATCTGCGAAAATCTGCGGCAAAAATGCCTTTCTCATAAAAAATAAAACCACAAAGCTCACAAAGAAAAGTCAGCACAAAGAACACAAAACAGCCTATTCTGCTATAAATCTTTGTGTTCTTTGTGAATCCTTTGAGAACTTTGTGGTAAAATTTAACCTTTTTATTCCATTATTTTTTTTATGAGAAAGCCATGCTGCGACAAATACGGATTATATTGTCGAGAAAAAATGTGTATTTTTGTCAAAATATTTTTCACACGTACATTATGGCAAAATCCAAAGCATGGAAATACCTAAAATTATTACAAACCGACTTTGAAAAACTTGCGCCGCAAGATTTTGAGGAGTTAGAGGCTTACAATAGTAGTAAATAGCGAACAAAAGTGTATATTTGTACTTAAATTTATTCTCATGAAATTAACATCTATTCAAATAAGCGGTTACAAATCTATCAACAGCACACCTCATAACCCCATAAAAATAAATGATGTAAGCATTTTTCTGGGGGCTAATGGGGTAGGAAAGAGTAATTTGGTCTCTTTTTTTAGTATGCTAAATTACATGATGACTGGCTCTTTACAAAACTATATAGCGGAACATGGCTATGCAGATTCTTTTTTACATTATGGTGCAAAAATAACGAGAGAGATTGAGGCATCTATTGATTTTGCCGATGGCATGGATAGATATAAGTATCTATTTCGGCTAAGCCATGCAGCTGGAGATATATTAATATTTAAGGAAGAAACACTTGTTTGGCAAAATATAATTATAGAAAATGTAGCTGATATACAATTAAATACAGGTGGCAGAGAATCTGAACTCCTGCAATTTGGGGCAAATGTTAATGTAAATTTATTAGACCTTCAAACAGCTTCCAATATTTTAAACCTCCTCCGTAATTGCAAAGTTTTCCACTTTCACGATACCTCTGCTACAGCAAGAATACGTTTACAAGGTTATATCGAAGATAACAAATATCTAAAAAGTGATGCAGGTAATCTTGCTGCTTTTCTTTTTAGGTTGAAAGATAATCCTGATACTTTCCCTTATTATACCAAAATTGTTCGCTATATACAAAAAGTGATGCCACAATTTGGCGATTTTGAGTTAAGTGCAAATGAAAGAAATAAAAATTATATTACCCTCAATTGGCATGAGAAAACGAATAGGGAGTATTTGTTTGGGGCGCATCAAATTTCAGATGGTTCGCTTCGATTTATGTGTTTGGCAACTTTGTTGTTACAACCCAAACACTTGATGCCAAATGTTATCGTTTTAGACGAGCCAGAATTAGGCTTGCATCCTTCTGCTATCGCCTACTTAGCAGGTATGATAAAAGCGGCAAGCAAACATGTTCAAGTGCTTATCGCCACACAATCACAAAGGCTTGTAGATGAATTTGACTTAGAAAATATTGTCATTGTAGAACGAGATAACGTATCTAATTCTACTACTTTTCAATATAAAAACCCAGAAAGCTTGTCAAGTTGGTTGGAGGACTATAGTCTGAGTGAATTATGGGAGAAAAATGTAATAGGAGGACAACCATGAAATATATTCGTCTCAATATAACTGCTGAGGGGCAAACCGAAAGAGAGTTTACTAAAAATACCTTGTCTCATTATTTCAATACTTTTGGGGTAATTGTCGAGAGTCGTTGTGTGATGACGAGTAAGAATAGGCACAAAACTTATAGAGGAGGCTTATTAGATTATCAAAAAGCCAAAAAAGATATACGGAATTGGATAGCAGAAGAAAAAAGTGGTGAACCCTATTTTTCTACTATGTTCGATTTATATGCACTTCCTACAGATTTTCCACATTTTGAAGAATCCTTAAAAATAAATGACATTTATGAGAGAATTATTTTTTAGAAAAAGCACTTTATGAAGATATTGACTATCAAAAATTTATTCCCTATATACAGTTACATGAATTTGAAGCACTTTTGCTGGCAAATCCAGATTTGTTGTTAGTGGAGTATCCTGATGCCGTCCAGCAAGTTGAAAAATTAAAACGTATTGTTCAACAACATGATAATAATCCCGAAAAAGTAAATACAGGTAGAGAAACAGCCCCTTCTAAGCGGATTATAAGCCTAATACCTGAATATGAGGGAAATAAAGTCAGTGTAGGTGCAAATTTGGCAGGCTTAGAAGGAATTGAAATACAAAAGAAAAGATGTAAGTATTTTTCAACGTGGATAGAAAAAATCGAAAGGCTAAATGATTAACTCACAGATTCAAAATTAATAAAAAACATGAAAAATATTATATCTTTAATTATTGTTTTATTTTTTTCCGCTTGCGAAACCGAAAAACTCCCTACTTTGCCTACGGCTTTGAGTAGTGATATTGTTTCAGAATCCTTTAATGTCAAATTCCTTTTTTCGGAAAATGCGCACCTCAAAGCACGTATGTCTGTGGGACATGTACAGGAAAAAATTGAAGGTACAAAGGAGCAGCCTTTGCATAAGCATTATTTTTACAAAGGCGTAAAAATCGAGTTTTACAATGAATTAGGTGAGCTTCAAACGACTCTGACCTCAAATGAAGGTACTTTGAATAAGGAATCGGGCTTGGCAGATTTGCGGGGAAATGTGGTAGCAAGTGGCAAAGATGGCGCAACTTTGAGTACAGAACAGCTTTTTTGGGACGAAAAAAAGGACAAATTTTTTACAGAAGGCTATGTGAAATTGCAAACCGCAAATCGTATGCTCGAAGGCGATGGCTTTGAGTCAAATACAGCTCGCACACGCTATCGTGTGTTGAAGGCAAGAGGACAAGTAACCGTAGATAATTTACAATGATATGAAGATTTCTCGCAGATTCACGCAGATAAAAAGACGCAGATTTTTGCAGATAGAAAAAATCTGTGAAAATCTGCGTGAAATCTGCGTTCATCTGCGAGAAATACGTATAATTTTCCTACTACTATCTCTTTCATCTTCCCTTTTCGCTTCAAACTGGCAAATTTCCCTCAAAAACCGTCAATATCTTTATCACAACACCTGCCTCTACCTCACCGAAACGACTGGCGGATTACAAGGCAAGAAATTGCATATCAATATTCGTATGCACGAACAAGGAAGCCCTTTTTTCACTTTTCAAAAAAACATGAATTGGCAGATAGGTTTGCAGCCCGTTTCTGTGTCGTTTTTTCGTTTTTCAAAAGGAAATTATGAGGTTTTGATAGATATTTACTGCCCTGAAACAGGTGAAACAAGTTCTTTACAATATGATTATGATTGTGTGCCTATCGAAAATGGGGTTCATGGGTCCGATATTTTTTTAGATTATGCGCCAATTCGTTCTTTGGGAGAAAAAATTCCTATTTTGTCTGAGATTCTTGCAGAAAACAAGCAAAATCTTTATTTTTATCAAGAAATAAATGCCCCTAAAAATATTTTGACCGCAAGAGCTATCTTATATCAAGAAAAAAAGTCGCAGGGAAATACAAAAGCAACTACTTATACCTCTTTGCGTCAAGTAAATCAAGTGATTTCTATGCAAAATGGCATGGGCTATTTTACGGGTAATTTTGATGTTGGAAACCTTTTGCCAGGAAAATATCTGATTGAAATTTTGATTTATGCAGATGCTGCTTTGCTTTCAGAAAAAAGCACTCGCTTTGAAATCAGCCAAGAAGAAACCTTTTTGCGCCCCGAAAATATTGATAAAAGTATTGAGGATTTGCGTTTAATTTGTAATGTGCAAGTTATCGAAAAATTAAAAAAACTACCTAATTCCATCGAAAAAAAACAAGCTTTGTTGCATGTCTTTGCGCAGCATTACCCAAATGACAGTCTATTGCAAGCCCAGTCGTATTTTGCCAAAATACAGCTTGCACACCAGCGTTTTAGCAGCGAAATTTCTTTTTGGGAAAGCCCAATAGTCCAAACTTTTTTGCATTATGGCGCACCCAATGACGTGGAACATATTGCCGTACATGGCAGCAATTTTCAACGATGGGAATATAAAAAATGGAATTTATTGTTTGTATTTGAACAAAAAGGAGAAAAATGGCTACTTGTACGATAGATTTGCCATCATAATAAGTAAGTTGTTTTTCTGCGCCGCAGTTCGACACCGCTCATTTCGGCACACTTCGACAAAGCTCAATGGAGTCCAGTACAAGCAATGTACTGACAAGGCTCAAAATATCGGTAGAAACACGCATTTCCCGTCCCATTTTATATTTGGGAATTGGGGTGGATTTATTGTTTTCTACCGATATTTTGTTCCTTATGATTGCGTTGCATTGAGCTTGCCGAAATGCAGGATAAGGGAAACAAAAATGGCAGATATATTGTCAATTATGTAATAAAAAGCTATTTACACTGGCTTATATACCATCTATATCCAATGTTTCTTTTTAAAATATAACCAAGAAGACCCTGACGAAAAGACCATCAAAAACAAGGCAAAGAAAAAGCCAAAGTCTGAGCTTGCTGTAGGAATATAGTGATGATTCATGCCAAAAATACCTGCGATAAGGGTAGGCGGCAAGAAAATAATTGAAAATAAGGTAAAACGCTTAATAGTATCATTTTGCTCCAAATTGATAAGACCTGTGAAGGTATCTTGGAGATATTCAAGCCGTTCAAAGTTGAAAATCGTATATTCTAACAAAGAATTTATGTCTTTGAGAATGATGCGCAAGCGTTCTTTATGCGTTTCGGGGAAAATAGTACTGCGTAAAATGGCAGACAAAACCCTTTGTTTATCTATAATACTTTCTCGCAACATCATCGTAGATTCTTGCTGCGAACTGATTTGTAGCAAAGAATCTTGACGGGGTTTGCGCTCAATACTTAACCTTTTGCTGATGTGTGTAACCTCTTTTGAGATATTTTCGAGCAAATCTGCATCTAAATCTATCCGAGTTTCAAACAACAAGAGCATAATATCTACGCCCGAAATTAAGTTTTCGGGATTTACACGCATTTTTTTGATGGTGTCAGCAAAAGTAGAGGAATCGCCTGTGCGATAGGTAAACAATACATGTTCTCGTATCAAAAAAGAAATAGGGTACATGTTATAGCCGTCAGCATCTAAGCGCAAAAAATTAGAGTTTGCGACTAAGGTATTATTTTTCTCAAAAAAACGGGAGCTACTTTCAATTTCCGTAATCTCTTGCGGCGTTTGAAAACTGATATTACATTTTGACTCCACCCATTCTTCTTCCTCTTGCGAAGGCGATTGCAAATCAATCCATAAGATGTTTGTCAAGGTCGAGATTTCACGCACATCTGTTTCTTTACGAATTTCTTTATCTCTCCAATAAAAAATACGAACCATATTTTGCGGGATTAGGAGGTGGAAAATTTGCGAAAGCTGTCTTTTTATCTTATCAAAAACCTAATAGTCCATACTTTACAATGCAATAAATTGCCCTAAAACCATCTTTCCAACCTATTTTTTTGCCTTCTTCGTAAGTACGACCATAGTAAGAAATACCTACTTCATACACCCGTATTTTGGGAATACGTGCCATTTTTGCGGTTACTTCTGGCTCAAATCCAAAACGATTTTCGGTGATGTTGATGCCTTGAATTACATCCCTTCTAAACAACTTGTAGCAAGTTTCCATATCTGTAAGGTTCAGATTTGTAGAAGCATTAGATAAAAAAGTCAGAAATTTATTGCCAATAGAGTGCCAAAAAAACAAAATACGATGTGGGCTGCCCCCCATAAAACGAGAACCATATACCACATCGGCAAAGCCATCAAGCATGGGTTTGAGCAAAATATTGTATTCTTGCGGGTCATATTCTAAATCCGCATCTTGAATAATCACAAAATCACCCGTAGCACACTGTATTCCTGTTCGCAAAGCTGCTCCTTTTCCTTGATTTACCGCATGTTTGAAATACGAAATCGCTAGGTCAGGCGTGCGTTTTTGATAGGCAAAAACAGCTTCCTCTGTTTCATCCTTTGAACAATCGTTTACGATAATCACTTCTTTTTCAATACCTTGAATGAGTTGAACCTCTTTCACCTTATCCAAAATATGATGAATGGTTTTGCCTTCATTATAGGCAGGAATGACAATACTTAGTTTCATTTTTTCAAAATATGTACAAAGGTACATTATTTTGGGCGTTTCTGCTTATTCTATGCCTTAATTTTGGTTATTATCTTCCTCAAAAACCACAAGTTTTCCACTTGCTTCTCGTTTTAGGGCAGGATAAATAAATGGTAAAATGGTATTTCCCTCATAATCAATGAGTCCAAACTTTCCATTTTTTTCTGCAATAGAAGTCCATAACTTATCATAAAATTTAAAATCCTCGATACTGTCATAAATAATAGGAACAACGACTTCTCCTTCGTCATTGATAAGTCCATATTTACCTTCCATCACAACAATAGCAAGCCTTTTTTCTTCATAATCGGTAAAAGGGGCTATTTTATCATATTT
>JAAFHL010000001.1:23167-50923 GCA_013298365.1 Bacteroidota bacterium
ATATTTTATCATATTTCAAGGCAATTTTCACATCACCTTCGGCATCTAAAAAACCCCATTTACCATTTCTACATACTTTGAGGGGATAATTATTTTTTTCTAAACAGAGAATGGCATTATATAAAACAGGGATTTTTAATTTCCCTTCTTCGTTTATCATGCCAAATTTATTTTCAAATTGTACCAAGGCGTATCTGCGTTTAGAAACCATGGTTGGCAGAATATTGGGCAAAGAAACCATGTCGAAAAACTGTGCAGCGGGAATTGTTTTTTTGCCTGCAAAAGAAAATAATTCATACTGATAATTCAAATTAGGCACAGCAGATTCAGCCCCTTTTTTAAAATAGCGACTTACATTGTAAGGATTTATTTGTTGCTTTTTAGCTGTTAATAGTAGCCTACGGTTCCATATCCATATTCCTGCATATTCAGGTTTCAAAATAAATTGAGAGGCTGTATCAGCAACGCCATATCGCCCATTTTTGGACACGCTAAAATACTTTCTATCTTTGTCCAATAAAGAAATTTCGTCATATATAAATGGATAGATTTCTTTGCCATAACGATTCATTAAGCCTTTTTTATCTTGTTTTCTGATAATAATATGCCCACAAGTTTTTATTTCATACAAAATATAATCTACGGCTCTGCTAGGCGTTTTTTGGCTGTGCACAAGTTCCAACTTCCCGTTTATTTCTATCAAAACCATTGCTTCGTTTTCTTCAAACTCATCTATTTCTGCCATAGATTCCGAGTCATCTATTGATTCCCAATCGTCTATGTCTTCCCAATTTTCCTCATTTGACGCACTTACCACCGCCCTTTCATTGACGGCTGTTATCTCTACCTTTGGTTCGGCTTTCATATACGGACAAAAAGCTTTACTGTTTTGAATCGTTCCGTCGGTAGCATATTCGATATTCCAGGTATTTGTGGGTATAAAATCCTCTTTGTAAATAGTATAAAGAAAAGGAGTTGTTATTACACCTTTTCCATTTGTAAAAGCCCATTTATTGCGTTTTTTTACGGCAATACATTCAGGCGAAATGACAACCACTTCTTGATATTCGATAGGTAAAATAATATTCATGCTGCTGTCAGCTAATCCCCAAAGAGAATCTTTTGCGAGATAGTTATAATTGCTTGTTTGAGCATAAATCATCAATACGAAAGTCAAGTATAAGAAAAATAATGCTTTTTTTTTCATTGATTTGGTTAATATGGTTAATATAGGCAGCATACTTACCCATTTATGTGGCAATAATCGGGATTTTTTTTAGCTTAAACAAATGTTAAATAAAAAAAACTGTTCAACGTCTCGTCGAACAGTCTGAAAACCCTTTTTAACCCTTTTTTACCCTTACCTATGAAAACTTTTACAATACAAAAGCATTTTTCATCTTTTGTAAGTATTTGACTGCAAAGGTATGAAAAAGTCTCACACCTTGTATATATTTTTTTTATTTTCTACAAAAAACTATGCAAAAATGTAGTTTTTTCATAGAAACTACCAAGTTATGCTTTGTTTCCTGCAAGTTTTATTAATAAATCATCTCGCTTGCGTGTCGAAACTTCTACTTCGCTATTATCATCCATGACCAATCTTGCGGCTCGTCCTCTAATGAATTTTCGTACATGCGCTAAGTTCACAAGGTGTGAACGGTGCGCCCTATAAAACCCCTCCATAGCTAATAACGATTCATAGTCCCCTAATGTTTTAGAAACAACTACTTTTGTTTTATCTTGTAGAAAAAAAGTGGTATAATTGTTATCTCCTTCACATCTAATGACCTCATCTAAGCGCAGAAATAGCAAACCTTCCATGGTAGGCAAGCTAATGCGAGAGATGCGATTCATCTGCGTATTGAGTTTAAGGACTTCGTAACGCTCTTTCATATCTTTGATTCCCTTCTGTTCACGCACTTTTTTTATGGCATTTTGCAAAGCTTTGATGCCTACTGGTTTGAGCAGATAATCTAAGGCAGAAATTTCAAAGGCTTTTTGCGCATATTGATTATAAGCGGTCGTAAACACTATTTCAAAATCAATGGTATCAAAATAATCCAACAAAGAAAAACCACTTGCGCCAGGAAGTTCTATATCCAAAAAAATCACGTCAGGATTATGCTCTTTGATAAGTTTCGCCGCAGAAGGTACATCTTGTGCCATTGCCAATACTTCTACATTGTCGCAGTATTCTGTGAGTAGGTTGGAAAGCACTTCTGCATTCCGCTTTTCATCTTCTACAATGATTGCCGTTATTAGTGTTGTCATGTTGCAAAATAAATATAGGTGATTACCTTTGTGCCTGCGGCTTCGCCATTTTCATCATATAAATCCAAAATTTCTAAACTTTGTGTAAAGCCATGTTTTTGATTCCAAATTTCCAAACGCTCTTTTGTTACTTCTATGGCGCAAGATTTATAATTTTGTGGTCGCCATTGATTAATTTCTGCCGATTTTTTTCGCCCAATGCCATCATCTTCTACAATTACTTTGAGTAAGCCAGGTGCTTCAACCTGAAAATCTATGCGTAGCAAGCCGTAATCCGATTTGTGCATCAAGGCATGTTTGATAGCATTTTCTGCAAAAGGCTGTATCAACATCGGCGGCATTTTTACCGCATCAGGTTCTATCTCATCACTCACATTCAATACAAAGCCAAATTTATTAGAAAATCTTGCCGATTCCAAATTTATATACGAAATGAGCAATGACATTTCTTCTGATAGACTAATGCTATCTGCCCTTGAATGGTCTAGAAACTTGCGAATCAAAGTAGAAAACTCATCTAAATACTCTATTGCAGCCCTTTTTTCATTATTCATAATGAAATGCTGAATAGCTGTAATGGCATTAAAGATAAAATGGGGATTCATTTGAGAACGCAAAGCATCTAATTTGTATTCCGCCAACGTTTTTTCTTGTTCTTTCATAATGTCAATACCTACAACGTGAATTAGTGGACAAAGATATTTATTTTTTGGTAGAAATGAAATATAAAATACAAGTTCTATTTTACTATGACATAATTCCTGAAAAAAAACTATCTTTGCAGCCTATATTTTTGACGCTAAAACTTACATAAAGTCAGCCGTTAAAATAAAGTTTTCGGAAAAATGACTTAAAAATCGCTTTTTATAAGTCATTTATCATTATTAGTATCATAAATAAAATAAGGTACGAATATTAAATCTTTCCCCCGTTTGGAGTCTTCTCCAAACGGGGCATGATTAGCCCTTATAGGGCTTAATTTGAATCTCCCCTGTTTGGTGGAGACACCAAACAGGGGAAATTCAAATTCGTACTTTATTTTATCAGCATTACTTACAGAAAACTTTTCACTTATTATTCATGCAAAAAAATGTCTTTTGATTTTCATGCTTCTTCTGCACTAAAATTTGAGCATCAATACCTAAATGCCCAAAAATATGTGATTCCTTTTATAGAATCGGGCGGCTGTGCCGTAAATCTACATACAAATGTGATGGAAATAGGTTGTGGCGAGGGCGGCGTACTCAAAGCCTTTACCGATAGGGGGGCAAAATGCTTGGGCGTGGACTTGTCAGAATCTCGTGTAAATGCGGGCAAAAAAATGATGAAGGCAGAAATGGAAAAGGGTTTGCTGAACTTGATGGCAAAAAATGTGTATGATGCCGATTTTCTCGAAACCTACCAGCATAGTTTTGACCTCATTATCCTCAAAGACACGATAGAACATATCCCTGAGCAGGAAAAATTTATTCCCTATCTCAAAAAATTCCTAAAACCCAACGGGCATATTTTCTTTGGTTTTCCACCCTGGTGTATGCCTTTTGGCGGACATCAGCAGGTATGTAAAAGTAAAATTGCTTCCAAGTTACCCTATTATCATTTGTTGCCGATGGGGATTTTTACTCGATTGTTGCGTTTTTGGGGCGAAAATGAAATCACCGTTGAGAGCCTTGTAGAAGTAAAAGAAACAGGCATTTCTACTTGGCGTTTTGAAAATATCCTCAAAAATAGCCAATTTATGGTGGCAAAACGCACGCTATATATTATCAATCCTATTTATGAATATAAATTTGGCTTGAAACCACGAAAACAATTAGGGGTTATTGCTGCGATTCCAGGCTTACGAGATTTTGTAAGCATGTGTGGCTACTATTTAGTTCTCGCAGATTAACGCAGATGATACCGCAGATTTTTGCAGATTAACCCTTAATTTGCGAAAATCTGCGTTCTTTATCTGCGTTAATCTGCAAGAAATAAAATCAATCAATGTGAAATAACAACAAACATGTACAAATTTTCCGTCTTTCTACTTTCTGTTTTTTTTTCTATTACTGCTTGGGCAAAATACAATTATACCCTACAGTGGGATAAGCCTAACACTCACACCTATCGTATCACGATGGAGACAGAGCCGCAAACACCTGATTATACCGATATACAGGCGGCTTTGTGGAGACCTGGACGTTATATTACGCAAGATTATGCGGCGGCAATTTGGGACGTGAGCGCCAAAGATGCTGCGGGCAATGTCCTCAAAATTCAAAAAGTCAGCAAAAATACATGGCGAGTTTTTCATGGAAAAACTGACAAGATTGTAACTAAATATGCCTATTATGCCGAGAACGATGACGCTGGTTCAAGTTACTATGTAGAAGGACAAGTCTATTTCAATCCGTCTAACTGCTTTATGTATGTGCCAAATAGGTGGGACGATGCGGTCAATTTGACGATTCCGGACTTGCCTTCGTCTTGGAAAGTTGCTACGGCACTTATTCCTACCAAAGACCCACATCTTTTTACCGCAAATTCCTATCATGATTTTGCCGATAGCCCCACCGTTTTTGCCGAAAAAATGAAAATATTGAGTTTTAAGGCGCAAGGAACGATGTTTTATTTATATTTTCAGGGAGAATATAGAGGAAATGTGGGGGTAGATTCGGCTTTGGTAAGACAAATTCGCAAGATTGTGCTGCAACAAGCAGCCGTTTTTGGCGGATTTCCTTTCAAAACCTATCATTTTATTTATCGCTTGTTAGATTATGATATGCGACACGCCGTAGAACACAGCAATTCTGCGTCTTTTGTATTGCCTTCAAAAGTTACAGAAACTGAAAAAGGCATTGTAGGCGGCGTGTGTGGCATCACAAGCCATGAGTTTTGGCACGCTTGGAATGTGAAAAGAATCCGTCCTGCGGCATTAGTGCCATACAATTACAGTACAGAGCAATACACAGGTTTACATTGGTTTACAGAAGGCGTTACGGATTACTATTCAACTTTGACCATGATTCGTGCAGGCGTTATCACACGAGAAGAAGGCTTAAAAACCTTTGCTTCGGGCTTTCAATCCTTAGACAATACGTATGCCTATTCGGTGGTTTCGCCCGAGCAATCGAGCTTTGATTCTTGGCTTGCCCCATCTTCTTATGCACATCCTTTGCATGGTACATCTTACTATCCTTCGGGGCAGCGTTTGGGTGTGTTGATAGATTTGAAAATGATGGCAATGACAAAAGGCAAAAAGTCGCTTGATGATGTGTTTCGTTATTTATATAAAGAATATGCAGAAAAAGGATTGGGTGTACCTGAACATGGCGTTCAAAAAGCCATAGAATTAATTTCGGGGGCTTCTTGGCAAGATTTTTTTGATGCTTATATTCACCATACAACGCCCATAGATTATAACAAAATCATGGAAGGCACAGGCGTTTCACTTTCTATCAAAGAAAATAACAACCTCACTTGGGAGAAATTGGGTATTGTGCAATATGAAAAATTAACGCAAGGTTGGTTTGTCAAAAAAATAAACCCTGCGGGAGATGCTTACAAAGCTGGCATTGCAAACGGAGATTTGATTTTCAAAATAAATGGTAAAATGCCGCAAGACGTAAATGAAAATGAGCTATTTAAGGCATTGCAAAAAGGAAAAGAAATTACTTTTGATTTTGTCAATCAGCAAGGATATGAGCATAGAGAAACGGTAAAATATACAGGAAATGCGATTCCTGTTATCTATCATTTTTCTATTAATGAGGATAATACCTTGATAGAAAACTGGTTAGGCGAAAAATAAAAAGTAGTAATTGTAGGGAGTTAGATGTCATTTTTTTGAAAAAATGACATCTAACTCCCTACTCATTGAAAATGGCTTGTTTCCTTTCAATGTTCGCAGGTGATGTTTTCAAGCTGTTCCATGTATTTTCTTATCTAACTAATGGCATATCTTGTATGAGGGCGCATACTTGGCGGATGAAATGCAACGACAATATCTGAAAATGCTATCCCTAATTCTGCTAATTCTTCATCTATTTCTACATCTGTTTCATTTACATACAGCCAAATTTTCCCAGTATCTTTTATTTGTAAATGAAAGATAACATGATAGCGAAAAATATTTTTTTCCCAGCCCATTCTCACAACTTGATAGTGTCGCCGCTCTTTATCTTCAATAAAATCATACTCCCATTCAGGAGAATTGCGTATTTCTGCATATTCTTTGAGCCAAGTACTAATGATATGTTCTTTTTGTTTTATCGTTCTTGCCATAGTCTTTATATTTTATTGCAAATATAGTGATAAAATGTAATTTTATGTCAAAACATTTTCGATTAACCCTACTTTTATGAATACAAAATTGTCTCTCCATTTGCAACAAGCGAAACCTGATTTTTTTCCGCCTGCTCACATCTGCCAATAATCTGCGCCGCAATCCCAAAAGATTCCGAAATTTCAATGATTTGCAAAGCCGTTTCTACATCTGTATAGATTTCTAAACGATGCCCCATGTTTAATGTTTCGTACATTTCTTTGCGAGAAATAGGTGCAGCACTTTCGATAAGGCGAAATACGGGCGGAATAGGCAGTAAATTGTCCTTTATAATATGCAAGCCTTCCACAAATTTTAAGACTTTGGTTTGTGCGCCGCCTGTGCAGTGAATCATGCCATGGATTTTCTCCCGACAAGCCTCAAAAATGGCTTTTACCACAGGCAAATACGTGCGTGTAGGACTCAATAACAATTTGCCCACATTCAAAGGCGCATCTTCAAAACTATCTGTGAGGCGATAATTGCCACAATAGGTCAAATCTGCGGGAATGTGGCTGTCAAAGGTTTCGGGGAAATTGTCTCTATAATAACTGCTCAACACTTGATGACGAGCATTTGTAAGCCCATTGCTGCCAATGCCGCTATTATACGTCTGCTCATAAGTTGCCTTTCCATAGCTTGCCAAACCCACAATGACAGAGCCATCTTGAATTTTTTCGTTGCTAATCACGTCTTCTCTTTTCAGGCGGCAAAACAAAGTCGAATCCACAATTAAGGTTTTGACCACATCGCCCACATCTGCCGTTTCGCCCCCTGTATTGTGAATCGAAATCCCATAATTGCGCAAAGTAGCAAAAAAGGCTTCCATTCCGTCCAAAAGTTCTGCCAAAACTTCACGAGGAATCAGGAATTTGTTTCTGCCGATAGTGTTGGAAACCAGAAAGTTATCCGCCGCACCCACACACAACAAATCGTCAAGATTCATCACAAGGGCATCTTGCACCAAATCACGCCACACAGACAAGTCCCCTGTTTCTTTCCAATACAAATACGCCAAAGCCGACTTTGTACCTGCGCCATCGGCGTGCATCAAATTACAATATGCATCGTCTCCCCCCGTAAAATCGGGCAAAACCTTGCAAAAAGCCTTGGGAAATAAGCCTTTATCTAATTTGCGAATAGCAAAATGAACGTCTTCTTTGCCCGCAGAAACACCTCTTTTTGAATAGTTACTTTCCATTTTTGTAGAATTTCGTTGCAAAATTGCAAAAAAAATGGGAATAATTTTTGGTTTGTCGTAGATTTATCGGTAAGTAATATGAATAAAATAAAGTATTAATTTGCGTCCTGCCCCTTTAGGGGCAAAATATCGGTAGAAAAATAAGAGAAGCCACCCGCTCACATCAAATTTTTCGTGCTTGCACGAAAAAATGTGTAATGTTGGGGGATTTGTTACCATTTCTACCGATATTTTGTGCCTACGGCACAGGCAAAACAGAGAAATAATGCTTACTAATAATTTGTACTTTATTTTATTTGCATTGCTAAGAATAATTAGGAAATATACATTTCATTTTTTACTTTTGCATATCCATCTATTTTTAATTACATTCATAACATGAAAAAGTATTCATTTTTTCTCGTTGCAACTTTGTTTTGTGTAGGTTTTGCGTTTAAACCACAAAGCATTGAACGACTTGTAAAAGACAAAATGGTGCGCATAAATGCAGGCTATTTTTGCGATAAACATGAGGTTTCCAATAAAGATTGGCAGGAATATCGAAAAGACATCGCCACAAAAGAAGGGCTTTTGTCGGAAAAATACCGCCAAACAATGCTCGATACCACCGTTTGGCGCAGCAATGACATCAAATTTACCGACCCGATGGCAGATACTTATCACTATCACCCCGCTTTTGGCAACTATCCTGTTGTAGGTGTTTCCTATCAACAAGTGCAAGCATATATCGTTTGGAAAACGGCAAAAATGAATGAAGCCTTGCAACAAGCTGGCATCAATGAGTTGATTAGTATTCGCTTGCCGAAAAAGGAAGAATGGGAAGATTTGGCAGCAAAAGAAGTTGATGCACATCATAAGCATAAATTTGAAAGGCAAAAAGCAAAAAATGTCGAGGTGGAAAATTTTTGGAGTGTGATAAACGAAGGAAGCAATTTTTATATGGTAACCGCACCTGTTGATGCGTTTTTTCCAAATACTTTTGGTTTGTACAATATGCAAGGAAATGTGGCAGAAATGGTGCAAGAAAATGGTATTGTAAAAGGCGGAAGTTGGCGAGATAGAAAAATAGAATCGCCTGTAAATAAGGATTTTAACTATGAAAAGCCAACTTGTCATATCGGTTTTCGCTTGGTGATGATTGTGCAAAATAAGATGTGTGGCGTAAAATAATTTTTATTGTGAAGGAAAAAAAGCTAATATTTGCCCCATAATTTTTATTGTAACTATGCAAACAGCAGACTTGCCTATTGGGGTATTTGATTCGGGTTTGGGCGGACTTACGATTGTGCGTGCCTTAAAAAACACTTTGCCACAAGAATCGCTTATCTATTTTGGCGATACCGCACATTTGCCTTATGGCGACAAATCGCCTGCATTAATTCGAGGCTATTGCGAAAAAATCGCTTTATTTTTGAAGGAAACCCCTGTAAAAGCCATTGTTATTGCGTGTAATACGGCTTCTGCGGTGGCTTTGGCAGCGGTAAAGCAAGTTGCAGGTGATGTGCCTGTATATGATGTGGTGTTTCCTGCGGCAAAATATGCTTTATCTATCAGTAAAACAGGGGTTATTGGGATTATTGCAACAAAAACTACGGTCAATTCGCATATATATCGTCAATTATTGACCGAAAATGCTACCATTTCTATCGAAATAAAAGAAAAAGCTACGCCTTTGCTTGTACCTATGATAGAAGAAGGTTGGCTGCACAATCGCCTAAGTCAAGAAGTGATAGATGCGTATATGTCTGATACAAGTTTCGAGGAGATAGACACACTCATTTTGGGTTGCACGCATTATCCGCTTATCAAAGCACAAATTCAATATTATTTTGAAAGAAATGAGCGAAATGTGTTTGTCGTAGATTCATCACTTGCTGTGGCAGAGCATGTCAAATCGCAATTAGCGCAAAATAATTTACTGCATTTGCAGCCCAAAAAGCAGGCAGATTTGTTTTATTTATCCGATTTTTCACAGCATTTTCAAGATACAGCACAGTTGTTTTTGGGAGAAGATATTGAGTTTGAACAAAAAATGTTATAGGCTCAATCTATGCGTTTTACCAACCAAAATTGATTGTAGCCGATGCCTGCCGAAATGCGAATGACTCGTTCTTGTGTGAGTTCTAACATTGCCAAGAAGCTAAAAACTACGTAAATTCTATCGTTTTCTCTTAGTACAAAATCCACAAAATCCACTTGTGCTTGCTGCTCAACGGCGGCTTTTATTTCTGCTTTTACCTCGTCCATGCTATACGCATATTGCCGAATCACATGTTTCGGTTTTTTCATTTCATGCTGATGATTGTCCCATACTCTTTTGAAAATTTTGAGTAGGGTATAAGCATCAAGGCTTTCCAAATCCTCTATCGGGGTTTCCGTTTTATTTATCCATTTTTCTTCCTCTTTTGCATTGCCACGCTGCACACGAGCTTGCTGCACCTCTTCCAAAGCCGCCAAATCTTCCAAAACCGATTTGTAGCGTTTATATGCTAACAAACGAGAAACAAGTTCTTCTCTTGGGTCAATTTCTTTTCCTTGTGCATCTAATTCGGGACGAGGCAGCAGCATTTTTGCCTTTATGCGCATCAAAGTACCTGCAACCAAAATAAATTCGCTGGCTATTTCCATGCTCATTTTTTCCAAAAGTTGGATATATTCCAAAAAATCTTGGGTCATTTTAGAAATAGGAATGTCATAGATGTCTATTTCATCTCTTTCTATGAAAAATAACAATAAGTCGAAAGGACCTTCAAAAGAAGGAAGTGTAATTTTGTAGGACATAGACATGCGTAGATTGCGTGTGCAAAAGTAGCATTTTTTAGGGGAAAAACGTTGATTATTTAAGGTTTAGCTCGGCATGGTAATAAAAAAACTCGTCCCTTTTCCTTCTACTGAATGACAAGTAATGCTTGCACCAATTTTTTCCATACATTGCTGCACCACATACAAGCCTATACCTGAGCCATCTGATTTGGGATTTGCCCGATAAAACATTTCAAAAATATGGGGCAAATGTATTTGTGAAATGCCTATGCCATTGTCTTCAAAAATGAAAGTAATAAAATGGGATTTTTTTTCTATGCTAATATGCAAAAAAGGGGCTTCTTTTGTGGCATCATAGTATTTGTAAGCATTGGTAATGAGGTGATTAAAGAGAATTTTCATACGCATTTTATCAGAAATAACCTTCAAATCGGGGCTAATATTGAAGCTAAAATCAATCTTAGGAAATTGTGGAAGACTTTCTATTTCTCCCAAACAAGTGGCGATAATATCCTGAAAATCAATTTCTTGAAGTTGTATATCTTTTTGGCGATTGTGCGAATAAAACAACACATCTGTAACAAAACCATCTAATTTTTTCAGGCTTTTTTCTTGCAAAGTGAGATAACGCATAATCTCCTCTTTACTACTTGCCATTCTTGCCACATTTATCAAGCCCAAGGCAGAACAAATTGGCGCACGCAGGTCGTGTGTAGAGCGATAAATAAAGCTATCCAAAGTCGTATTCAGTTCTATTTGTTCTTGATATTGCGAATCTATCGTTTCAGTAAGCACTTTTTGCGCTTGATATTGCGTTTCCAATTCCTTATTTTTCCTTTCCAATTCCCGCACCATCAAACTAAAAATCGTGGTGATAACAAAACTGATGAGCAAAACACAATTTCCTATATCTAATCTGTGTGCCAAAGGCGTTTTGTAGGGGTGAATAAGGGCAGGATATTGATATTCTATCACTAACCATGTTGCATAAAATAAAAGCAAAAAACCAATAACCCAAGCATGGTAACGACTGGGTGTAAAAGCAGTAAAAGCAAAAATAGTTAGAATAAAAAAAGGTGACGTTGAGCCTAACACACCAGCATTTTCTATCCAAGACATAGACAAAATGCCACAAGCAGCTATAAATAAAATAATTTTTACATACCTTTCTTTTTTGCTAAAATGCAGGCTTATCAACAAAACAGGAAAAATCGTTGCGCCAGATGCTGCAACGATAATACTACCCATTTGATGATTAATTGCAGCTAAAATAAGCTGTAAAAATAAAAATAATGATACTAATAACAGTGTTATCCTCAAAAATCTACTTGGAATACTCATTTCTGAGTTGCCAATAAGTATTTTTTGTATGTTTTTCCAACCTAACATGTATGTATTTTATCCAAAAGGAAAATGCCTTTAATAAAAGGAATAGCTTTATGCTAGACCTTCTAAGCAAATTTAATACCGAATAACATAATTATTTGTTTTTTTTTCTTACAAGCTACTTATGGCAGTTTTACACTTATTTTCTAAACCACTTTGATAAGAATAATCTTTATAAACAAGTGCTTTTTTGTAGTAAACTCGTGCCTCGTCTTTGAAGCCCTGCAATTTTAGCACTTCGCCTATATAAAAACAAGAATAGGGCTGCATATATAAGGACGATGCAGGCGTTTTTTCATCTATGCACATCAAATAATTCGTTTTGGCAGCCGTCCAATTTTGTTGCGCCTGATACACACGCCCATAGCGATAATACATTTCTGTTTTTTGCTCCGAAGAAAGCGCACTCACATTTTGTTTCAAATTGTCTAATACGCCAATACTTTTGGTCCAATAGCCGCCATCACAGAGGTTTCGGGCTCTAAACAAAGCCTTTACCGCATTGCTTGGATTTGCGGCATAAAAACGTTTTGAAGTAGCAAAGGCATATTCATCTTCATCAAAACCCGAACGTTTTGCATTATTCACTTTTTCAAAATAGGTTTTGGCAGTAGCATAATCATTTGAAAGTAAACAACTCATACCCAATCGGAAATTTGCATCAGTTTTGTAGATGCTCCCTTTATTTTGCGCCACAAAATTGGCGAAAAAGGTCTTTGCTGTGCCATAATCTTCTTTGAAATAGTAACTTTTACCCATCACATAATCCCAAAAAGGAATGAAAAATACGGCAGCATCACTTTTATATTTGCTTCGTTTGGAAAGCAGGGTCAAGGCTTTTTCGTTTTGATAATTGCCCATATAGCCGCTTGCCAAAAAGAAATCGGTAACAATGCTTTCACCCGATATATTTTGCTCTGCAATAAGGAATTGAATGGCATCTTTGGCATTGCTCATCATACTTTTGTGGGCATAATACAAGACAAAATTAGCTTCCCAACGCATAATTTCGCCATTTTGTGCTGCATTTTTGAGCTGCTTAATGCCCGTTTGCAAATTGCCTTTATAGCCCAAAGTATTTGTTACCCATTGATATTTTTGCGGCACGCCCGAAAGCACAACATTGTACATTCCCAACATTTTTTGGGTAGATGCATCATTGGGAAACAGATTTTTGTTGCTTTGAATATGTGTATAGGACTCCCGAATATGCAGTGTTGCTTTTACATAATCGCCCCTCAAAAACTCAATTAAAGCTCTTTTTCCATACAATTCTGACAAATACGCATGTTTACGGGCATCTGTACTCGGCAATTTTTCAACTTGTGAAATGGCATTGTCCCAATTCTCCAACATTTCGGTAAAATAGGCAACATCTTGTGATGCAAGGTATTTATAAACGGCAATATTTACCTTATAAAAGCCATTATCCTCATTAGAAAGCCCAGATAGTTTTTGACTTGCCGCCGTAAGATGAAATTTTTCTATATCTGCCTCTACTTGTATTCGGAGGCTTTGCGCTGGCGTAGAAAAGCCTACAAAACAGCATGTTAGTAGGAGAATGAGGTATATATTACGCATGATTTTGTGTGAAAATTGACAAAATAAAAAACGCAGATTTGAGCAAATATTTCTGCGCAAATCTGCGGTTAAATCTGTAAAATCTGCGAGAAATAAAACGATTACACCGTTTTCAACTGCAATCCGTTCAATTCTTCACGTACTTCCTCAAAGAAACTTTCATCTACCAACAATCTGCCACAGTTTTCGCAGTGAATGAGGCGGATTTTTTGTTTCAATTCGATAAGTGTTTGTGGGGGAACGATAGAAAAACAGCCGCCACACGCATCACGGTCAATGCTTACAACGGCAAGTCCATTGCGCATGTTGTCTCTGATTTTAGAATATCCTTTGAGCAAACGCTCCTCAATTTTTGTACCTGCTTCAGCACTTGCCAAATGAAGTTTGTCTTCCTCTGCACGCGTTTCGTCTATGATGTTTTTCAACTCACGTTTTTTGTCATCAAGTTCGTGTTTTTTCTCGGCAATATGATTGTCCGTTTCTTGCATACTGCTTTTTTTCATGGCAATTTGCTCCAAATACTGACGTATTTTTTTCTCCGAAGTTTGAATTTCGAGGTCAGAATATTCCAATTCTTTCTCCAAAGTATCAAACTCACGAGCATTTTTTACGTTATTTTTTTGCTCTGTATATTTCTTAATTTTGCCTTTATAGTCATCTATATTAGCTTTTCGCCCTGCAATGTCCTGGTTGAGCTTATCTATTTCGCCCTGAATACGGTCTTTACGTGTTTCCAAACCTTCGAGGTCATCTTCCAAATCTCTCACTTCTTCTGGCAAACTTCCACGCAAACGGTGGATTTTGTCCAAATTTGAATCTATAAGTTGCAAACGTGTCAATGCACGTAATTTGACAGCGATTAAATTTTCCATATATTAAATTGACAATGAATTATTTACAGATAAAATCAAAAATGGATTGCACACTTTTGACAATTAAAGCGCAAAATTAGGCATTTTTTCTGAGATATAATTATAAATTATAGGGTGTTTTATTTGTTTATGCAAAAAACAGGAAATTTAACTACTAAGTGCCTTCGTTTTTTGCCGTCATCAGTGAGACATTGACAACGGCAAAGAATATGCATAAAAAATATTTTTCGTTTTTATTTGGTTTTGTTAAAAATACCCTATGTGTTTACAAGTTACTACTAAAATTATATATATATACATATCGTAATATATTAAAAATGTTATACTATACTCAATATCGCTTGAAACTACGATTTTTGCTAAAAAATCATAGCCTAAGTACCAAGTAGTAATAAATAAAGAAGATACGAAATGCTGCTAATAAGTAAAATAAGCGTACTTTTGCAGCTCAAAATAACGAGAAAAAATGGGAAAAAGAAGACTTTTAGTGATAGGTGATAGCTTTATACCAGAGTTAGAACATTTATCGAAACATAGCAGTAGTCCAAAAATTCGGCAGCGTTGCCAAATAGTATTGTTAAATAATTCAGGGCTTACAAATGTAGCGATACAGCAAAAATTAGGGTGTAGCTCAACGACGATTACGTCGTCGTTGGATAGATATGAGAACAATTATGTACTTCAAGGTATCAAGTGCATGATAAATTTAAAAGGGGGATACGTTACAAGCGTGCGATAAAGAAATGGTAATAAGTGCAGTACAAACGGAACGCCAGCGATTAAGTTTGGCAAGAGCGATAATAGAAGAAAAACAAGGGCAAAAATTGTCAGAATATCAAGTGAAGCTTTTTTTAAAAAGCTTGGTGGGAAGTACCACAGAATCAGACGATTAGCGAAAAAACGCCCTGATGGAGCGTTCTATGAGCTAAAAAAAGAGGGATTAAGTTTAGCCGAAGGATTAAGTGAAGACGATTTAATAGATATTTATTATGGAGATGAGAGTCGAGTATGCGAGAATGGCTATGTTCCCTACGGATGGCAGTTCCCAGGAGAACAAGTGGCAATAGGCTCACAAAGAGGCAAATACATCAATATATTTGGCATGATTAGCCGAAACAACGACTTCTTTTTCGAGACATCAGAGGGCAAAGGAACTTCGGAGTTTGTGATACAAGTTTTAGATAAATTTGTGCAAAGCCTAAATAAGCCTACCCTTTTGGTCTTGGATAACTGCTCTATCCACAAGTCGGCGGCATTTAAAGAAAAAGCAAAAGAGTGGGAAAATAAGAACCTTTTTATTTTTTACTTACCCCCATACTCCCCTCATCTTAATATATGCGAAAGGGTGTGGAAAGAACTCAAAGCACGATGGATTATAACAGAGGATTATGCTGATTTTCACACACTTAAAGAAAGAGTTTTATTCGTTTTGTAAAATGTGGGAACATTATTTAATATAGATTATGCAAAATTCAAATCTTCTTAATTTATTACTGATGGGTACTTACAAAGGGTTCACAAAGAACACAAAAATGGACAGAAAAATAGGCTACTTTGTGTTCTTTGTGTTAGTTTTTCTTTGTGAACTTTGTGGTTTAAGTTTTTATGAGAAAGCCATGTTAAAATAAAACGCAAAGATAGCAAAAAAGCCTACAATTCCCCATTTTGCATCATGCGATAAATCGTAGATTTACCGATGTCCAATTTTTCTGCCACCAACATCACATTATTGTCATATTTTTCGAGGAAATAACGGATAATGCGTAATTCATATTCTTTGAGCGAAAGTTCTTCGGCGGTAAAATGCGGCACATTATTGCCTGACGAAAAGGTAATATCTTCTGGCTCAACACTTTCTCCATTCGACATGACGGCGGCAAGTTCCATAATCGCTTTGAGTTCCCGAATATTGCCAGGGAAAGGATATTTTAACAATTTGTCTTTTGTGCCAGCACTTAGCGGCAGTTTTGCCATGCGATTTTCTTTGCAAAATTCATCTATAAAATGCTTTGCCAAAATCAATACGTCATTTCCACGCTCCCGCAAAGGCGGCAATTCAATCGGCAAGCCCAAGAGACGATAAAATAAATCTTCTCGGAAATTTCTTTTTTTCACTTCTTCTGCCAGGTTTTTGTGCGTAGCCACAATCACACGCACATCTATTTTCACATTGCCTGCACCACCTATGCGGGTAATTTCTCTTTCTTGCAAGACCCGCAAAATCTTGGATTGCAAATGTAAATCTAATTCGCCAATTTCGTCTAAGAAAATCGTACCGCCATTTGCTTCTTCAAATTTGCCCAAACGCCGAGTAACTGCGCCCGTAAATGCGCCTTTTTCGTAGCCAAAAAGTTCACTTTCCATCAAATCTCGTGGAATTGCCGCCATATTTACTGCTACAAACGCCTTCTTTTTTCGGTCGGAATGATAGTGTATAGACTTGGCAACCAATTCTTTCCCTGTGCCTGTTTCACCTGTAATGGAAACATTGATATTGGTTTTTACGGCTTTTTCTATTAAGGTAAAAACCCTTTGTGTAGCAGTGCTATTGCCAATAATTGCTGAACGGAAGTCGTATTTTTGTCCGATTTCTTCTTTTAGTTGCGCAATTTCGCCTTTGAGTGCAATCGTTTCTCTTGCCTTAATGACAGTATTCCAAAGTCGGTCGGTTGTATCTTCATTTTTAACAATATAATCATACGCACCCTCTCGCAGCAACTGTACCGCCGTAGCAATGTCTTCTTGCCCAGAAATAATGATAACCTGTGTTTCTGGACTTGCATGTTTGATGCGCTTTAGGATTTCTGCCCCTGTCATATCGGGCAAAGAATAGTCTAAGGTTACGACACTCGGGCGTTGATGCAACTGCGCAAGTGCTTCTTTGCCTGTGGAAAATCGCTTTACTTCGTAGTCAGGATTGAGCGACAAATGATACTCTAATAGTTCGCCATAAAAGCGGTCATCTTCTATCACAAATATTTTGAAAGGAAGCATGAGGAAATGATTAGTTTATAAATAATGAATGAGGATTTAACAGTTGCTAATTGACAACTGAAAATTATTATGCAACAAATATACCAAAATGAATATATATTCCTTTTTTTTGAAAAAAGTTTCAAATTGGGAATAAGAACCCAAAAGTAATCATTTTCTTTTAAATGGAAAAAAGAAAAAAATAGCAATCGCCGAAGAAAGGGCGATTGCTGTGTAAAATTGCTTCCTAATTATTACAACTATTCAAGTATTTCCGCAAAATTAGTAGATGTTCCTATTCTCGTTACGCCATGTTTTTCGATGAAAGCTAAGGCTTGATAGGGGCTGCTCACGCCGCCGGCAACTTTTATTTGTATGTTTGAAGACAAAGTTTCTCTTATCCAATTTACCCTAAAAGGTTCTTCGCCTATTTTTGCGCTTGATGCGAAACCTGTGGACGTTTTGACGAAATCGGGCAATATTTTATTGCAAATTTCACAAATAGCCATCGTTTCTGCTTGTGAAAGCGTAGTTACTTCGATGATAATTTTAGAAATGATGTCCTTTTTTCTGCACAAAAGTACAAAGGTTTCTATCTCTTCTGCCACATAAAACCAGTTCCCATTTTTTACTTCTGCTAAATTAATCACCATATCTAACTCCTGCGCCCCTTTTATAATGAGTTCTCTGGTTTCCGCCATTTTGCTCTGAAGGGTATTGTAACCTAATGGAAAACCTACCACAGAACAGACTTTTACTTGCGTGTCTTTGAGGCGTTTAGCGGCATATTCTACATAGCAAGGTGGTACACACACTGCATAAAATTGATGATGTACAGCCTTTGCACACAAGGTCATAATCTCTGCAACAGACGCATTTGGGCGCAATAATGTAAAATCTATATATTGATTAAGTGTCATATTATTTCAGGCAGATTTTCATTTGCGAAAAATCTGCGGTTGTGTGTGGGAACTGTTAGATATTTTTCAATAATTCATTTAAAGCAGGCAAAGTATTGTCCATAATTCTTTCATTTACATTTGTCATATCCGCAGGAATGAAAGTTTCGCCTGTGATTTTCTCATATAATTCGACATATCTTGCCGTTGTATGTGCCACAAAATCATCGGGCATTTCGGGAATAGTTTGTCCTTCTAAGCCCTGAAAATGATTGGCAATGAGCCATTCCCGCACAAATTCCTTAGAAAGTTGTTTTTGTGCTTCGCCTTTTGATTGTCTTTCTTCATAGCCTTCTGTATAAAAATAACGAGAAGAATCGGGCGTATGAATTTCATCTATGACATAAATTCGGTCATCAAAACGTCCAAACTCATATTTTGTATCTACCAAAATCAAGCCCCTTTCTGCCGCCATTTCTGTGCCTTTGTTGAAAAGTGTTAAGGCATGATGCTTCATTTCTGCATATTCGTGTGCCTCTACCAAATTCGATTTCATGATTTCTTTTTCGCTAATGTCCTCATCATGTCCTATGTGCGACTTTGTGGTAGGCGTAATGATAGGCGTAGGCAATTTGTCGTTTTGACGCAAACCATCGGGCAGTTTTACCCCGCAAACCTCTCTTTTTCCTGCCGAATACAAACGCCACGCATGTCCTGCAAGGTAGCCTCGCACCACCATTTCTATCGGATACGCCTGGCAACGCAAACCAATTGTAACATTTGCATCAGGTACAGCAAGTACATGTGTAGGCACAATCAAATCTACGGCTTCAAAAAAATGTGCCGCCGTTTGATTGAGTACTTGTCCTTTGTGTGGAATTGTGCGTGGCAGAATATAATCAAAAGCAGAAATACGGTCGGAAGCAACAATGACCATAAGGGCATCAGCGATGTTATATACGTCTCTAACTTTGCCGCTATAGGTAGAAATTTGGCGAGGAAATTGTAATTGCATGATGTTTTTATTTATTTGCGTGCAAAGATACAAGTTAGTAATGGAAAATGAATAATGTAACATTAAAAATAAAAGAAAATGTTGAGTATCAATTCTTTATTGGCATCTTTCATTTTAACTAAAAAAACATGGCAGGTTTTTTGAAACCTGCCATGTTTTAGTACAAATATGAAAGATACCTCTTTATTTCATCTCATATTTATCGTCCTATCAATAAGTTTTGACTGCTTGTTTTTCCTTGCATTTTGACAACTACGTAATATATGCCCGTAGGAAATGCAGCAGTAGGCACTTCACAATATTTTTCAGCTATATTTGCGGCAAACATTTTTTGTCCCAAAGCATTGAATATGGTAATTTCTTTGTTTTCCGTTTCGTTCTCAAATTGCAAGTAGCAAGTTTCATTCGCAGGATTAGGAAAAATAAGAAAAGATTGTTTATCAGGGACTTGTGTAACAATAGGCATTTTCCACAATTCAAAACCTGTATATCTATCTGCTGCGGTAAAGACCAAGGAAGCCCCAACTTGTTCTATTTCGGGAAAACCCGCATAGCCATTGTTTGTGCTTTCACATATATCTTTTATCATAAAAGTACCCGTTTCTGTACCATCACTTTGCCACCACTCAAAGCCTGTCTCCTTGCGCCACCCTCCCATATAGGCAATATTGTTGATAACTTTCAAAATATAGTTACTTGAGGGAGTCCAGTTTCCATTGTCATCTATTTGTTTGAGAAAATAAGACCCCTCATTAGTACCATCTGTACGATACAAATTCACTTTTCCGAGACTGTCTCTCACAATCATAAAGGCTACATTTTGCCCAAAACGTATGTCCACGATTTCACTCCGAAAAGGCAATGCGAATGTTTTTTCGAAGGTATTTGTCGCAGCGTTGAGGCTAAACATGCTGGTATAGTTAGTGGCAAGTATTTTGTCATTGAGCAGATAAAAAACATATATTTTTTCATTGCCTTGCACTGATATTGCTGTTATTTGTTCTGTCTCCACATTGAGGTAGTGATAATGTTGTCCGTTCTCCCCCAAAATCATAAGATAAGGTGGCAAGAATTGAAAGGCTTTTAAGCTGTCGGGAAACGTTATTTTTTTAATTGCCTGATTACCATCACTTTCCCACAATTCATAGTGCTGATTTTTTAAACCTAAAAAATAAAACTTGCCTTGATAGGGTGCAGCTCTAAAAAAATAAGGGACTGCCCCTACCTTTGTTACTTTGTTGCCATCATAACTATAAAGCAAGCAGCCTGTTGTATCATATACCTTCCAAAAATAATGCGTCTCGCTTGCATAGCCTTGATAATCGCCTTGTGTGCGATAAGGGGCTTCCCAAATTGCTTTTGTTCCTTCGGGGCTGCCGTCAGAAACCCATAAAGTAGTGCTAAAAGTGTCTGGTCCTTGATATTTTCCATACACATAGCACATTTTGCCTTGTAATGTACGAAATGTCAAAAGGCTAGAACTAGGGACAGGAATATTTGCCACATATTGCGTTCCTGCACTTGTGCCATCTGTTTTCCAAACTGCCGTTTGATGTATTTCGTCTCTTGCAATAAAAACAGTCGTTTTGTCATTGAGGCGAGTATAAGCATGAGGGTATGCACTTTGATTGCTATAACTCGGTAACGAAAATAACTTGACAGGGATATGATTTTTGCCTACACAATATATCCCAAATGCTTTATCTTTTGTGGCGGCAAATATGATACCTTTTTCATTGCTCCCCCATATTTGTGAAGAAGTCCCGATATTATCATAGCTTGCAAGCAATTTAGTGCCTGCATTTGTGCCATCTGTAACATAAAGGTCTTTACCATTTTCTACAAAATAGGTTTCATTTTGATAGGCTGTAATGCTCATATATTTTATGTCTTTTCGATAACCCGAGTTAGGACTATAATCTTGTAGCATAAAAGTACCTTGTTTTGTGCCATCTGTGCGCCAAAGTTCCTGCCCATGCAGGCTATCATCTGCCAAAAAATACGCTAAATCATTTGCCCCCCACACAGGACTGAAAGAACTGAAAGGATATTTGCCAAAAGCAGAGCCTTGTCCTGCCCATATATCTTGGAACAAAACAGCACTTGTGTCTGCGTCTGTCCATAATTCTGTTCCATATAAAGTTGTATTTTTTTCAAACAAAAAATGTTGGTTTACCACTTTACCTGCGCCTGTGATATAGGTTGAATCACGTTTAGTAGAATCAAATTTAATAATGAGATTGCTTGTACCATCTGTTTTGAAAAAAGCATTAGGGTAATCATTTACGATGTTGTGAAAATACATATTATTATCCGTACTTCCTACTAAATAAATCTTTTGTGAAGGGAAAGGTAGGATTGCAACAGACTGCAATTCCGTTCCCCCTCCGTCCGTCCTAAACAAATGCGTTTTGCTACTATCAATCCCAAAGAAATATAATTGATTATTCCAGACATTCATGGTATTTGTGGAACCATAATAAACAGGATTTCCTTGCCAAGTAAGCGGATTTGTTCCTGCACTTGTTCCATCACTTTGCCAATAGTAAAATAGCCCATTTGCATAGTACTGTAAATGACAGTAGATTTTCCCCTCAAAAATGAGCATTTTGGCACTCATTCCAACATTATTTGTGATATTTTCAGCCAAATCCCGCACGACATAAGTTCCGATTTCTGTACCATCTGTACGCCAAAAAACGCCTTTCCCATCGACAAAATAGACAATCTCATTCATTTCCACCCATTCATCTCCTGATGTGCCTCCTATCCCTTCGGGCAGCGTTGCCAAATATTGTGTCCCTCCTTCTGTAAAATCAGTAACCCACAACTCTGTCCAATATGATGTATTTTTTGTGGCGTTTTGTAAGATAAAATACACTTTTTCTGTGGCTTCACTATAATGCGTAAACATGGGAAAGCTACCTTTTGTACCTTGCAAAACGTCTTTTATCATGTAAGTACCCGCTTCTGTGCCATCTGTTATCCAAGGCTCATAGCCAAAATCAGGGTGTTCTAACGAAAATAATAGCTTATCTTTTGTGAGCATTTTATGTCCACTAAGATAACTAATTTGTGGTACTTCATTGATGTCTTTCAATAAAGTTTGTGCAGGTAACACCCAAAATGAGCATAAGAGTAAGAGTAGTAAGATTTTGTTTTTCATGTTATTATATAAGTAGATGGTATGTAGGCTTCAAATATAAACAAAATAATTTATGTTTGTATGATTTTACCAAAATAAAAATCACTTTTTCCTGAAAAATAAAACCACAAAGTTCACAAAGAAAAAAACACACAAAGCACACAAGATAGCCTACTTTTTGATAAATCTTTGTGAATCCTTTGACAGCTTTGTGGTAAAACTTAACCTTTTTGTTCATTGACCGGAGCCGAAATGAACAAAAACAAAAACTATATTTCTACCCCTACTCTTACTGCTACAATTCTTTTCAATCTTTTCAAAATGCGAAAAATGTCGTAAATTTTTTCTACGCCTCCTGAATACGAACCACTTATATCATAATTTCGTCCTTCTAACACCCAAAAACGCCAGTTTTCGCCTACAATAGTTACCCCATAAATCGGCAAATTCTCCTCATTTTTGCTTTGTGCTACGAGCATAGCCGCAAGACAAGGTCCTATCGGGTTTATTGTAGGTTCACAATCTTTCTCATATTCAAAAAAACAGAAATAAGGCACTTCTGGCTCGCCTAAGCCTGCGGCAATCATGCCATCAGGACTGCCCGACATTTCTTCCTCATCTACTTTGCCACTTATCTCTCTCAATCCATATAAATTACTTTTGCAGGAGGTGAAATTTACCAAAGTTAAAATAGCTCCTATGAAGTGCATAGCAAGTTCCTGCTTATTCCAAAACAACACATTTTGGAACATATTCTTTGAAAAATAAGCCAATGTAGATTTTTCAAAGTCGCTTATTTCTTCTTCGCCATTTAGCCATGTTTCCAAAGCAGCAAGATTGTGTTTTCGCCTTAGTTGAAAACGATTTTCTAAGTCGGTCAATTTCCAATCTCTAAAATTTGACATATTTTTTTGATGTTTTAAAGAACAAAGATAGCTTTTTTTTCTCAAAAAAACGCAGATTCTCGCCACTATCTGCGAAAATCTGCGTTTAAATCTCTGAAAATCAGCGAGAAATAAAAATTAAGCCCTTACCCAACCTTCAACTTCCTCCTTCGTAGGATTTTGCAGCTCCAATTTATGTTTTTTGTTGATGCCACAAATATCGCTGAACAGTTTATTCGGATTTGCTTCTGTCAATTCTGCCACTGTCCAGATGCCACTTTTTTGAATCACAGGAATCCAAGCCTGTGGAACGCCAACAGCGATAAATTCGGCATCAGAAGACTTTTCAAGCTGTTTTTCGGGGCGCATGGCAGGGAAAAACAAGACATCTTGAATCGAAGCACTGTTTGTCATAATCATGGAAAGACGGTCAATGCCAATGCCAATGCCCGCAGTCGGCGGCATTCCATATTCCAACGCCCGTAAAAAGTCCTCGTCCAGCATCATTGCCTCCTCATCGCCTCTCATGCCCAATGCTAATTGGTCTTCAAAACGCTTGCGTTGGTCTATCGGGTCATTTAACTCCGAATACGCATTGCAAATTTCTTTTCCATTACAAATCCCTTCAAAACGCTCCACTAAACCAGGTTTGCTTCTATGTTTTTTGGTCAAAGGACTCATTTCCTCTGGATAATCTGTGATAAAAGTCGGCTGAATCAGCAAATGCTCCACTTTTTCTCCAAACAACTCATCTATCAATTTCGCACGTCCCATTGTATTATCCGTTTCAATGCCATATTTATGACACACTTCTCGCAATTCTGCCTCTGTCATTTCCGAAATATCATCGCCTGTATATGCCTGAATCGCCTCATACATGGTATATCTTTTCCAAGGACGTTTGAAATCTATCAAATTTTCGCCTACTTGTATTTTGGTGCTACCTGCCACCGCAATCGCCACTTTTTCAATCATTTCCTCCGTAGTATCCATCATCCAGTTGTAGTCTTTGTAAGCAACATACAACTCAATTTGCGTAAATTCGGGATTGTGAAAACGAGACATTCCTTCATTTCTAAAATCTTTGGAAAACTCATACACGCCATCATAACCGCCTACAATTAAGCGTTTTAGGTACAATTCGTTGGCGATACGCATATACAAAGTCATGTCCAAGGCATTGTGATGCGTTTTGAAAGGACGAGCCGCCGCACCGCCATACACAGGCTGCAAAATCGGTGTTTCCACTTCCAAATAACCTTTTTCATTCAAATATTCTCGCATGGTTTGTACCACAGCCGTTCTTTTGCGGAAGGTTTCCCGCACTTCGGGGTGCAAAATCATGTCCAAATAGCGCATACGATAGCGTGCTTCGGGACTTGTGAGAACGTCTGTATATTGTTTGTCGTCCGATTCTTTGGCAAAAGTAATGGACTTCAATATTTTACATAAAATCTTGAAAGTATCTACTTTGATAGAAACTTCGCCCGTTTGTGTAGTAAAAACCGTTCCTGTAATGCCAATAATATCGCCCACAGAAATCAACTTTTTAAACACTTCATTATAAAGGTCTTTATTTTCTTCGGGACAAAGGGTATCTCGATTGAAATAGGCTTGAATTTCGCCTTTGCTATCCATCAAAGCGGCAAAAGAAGCCTTGCCCATAATACGTTTGGTCTTGACACGCCCTGTGAGGGACACCTGTTTACCCTCCTCATAATTGTCTATAATATCCTGACTATGAGCCGTTACCTCGAAGGTCTCGGCAGGATAGGGATTAATCCCCATCGCAAGTAGCTGACGTAGTTCTTCACGTCTTTGTAGTTCTTGCTCGCTGAGAAAAAGTTCGTGCATAAAACGTATTGTGTAAGGTTGTTAAATAGACCTGTTAGGTTTCAAAAACCTAACAGGTCTGCTATGAAGGTGCAAAAGTACGAAAATCTTAGCTTTTTTGTGCTTTTACGATAACTTTTTATTGCTGTAAATGACGAAAATATAAATAACCCCCCAAATACAAATGAATGCTACTGCATATTATAAGGGAAAATGGTAGGACAGATGTACAAACCAATATTTTTCCGTAAATTTGGCGATTATTTTACCATTTATATTTATTATATCATGAAACAACTATTAATGTTACTTACTTTGCTCATTCCTGTAGTGATTTTGGCGCAAGTTAGCCCCGCAAAACTCAAAGAACACTACAAAAAAGTGCAGCAATCCCGAGAAAAAAATAAGGTTGTTACCAGCCTTGATACCATCTTTGTGGGGGGAACGCCGTATGCACTTATGATAGAAGATGAAAGTTCTGTGTTATGGGTGAAAAACTACATGATATATGGCTTAGATGGCACAGATTTAATTTTTATCTCTAATGACAGCTATGACAAACCCAATCCTGCGATGACCTCTACTAATGGGATAGAAAAAGTGTCTTATCGCATTTTTAAGTTTTTGGAGTCGGAAGAGGAATGTGAAATCAGATGGACAATAGGTTTAGATTTAGACGAAGTGATTGCCAAAAACAACCTTATCAAAGACAATGGCATCAATCAAGAAGCCGCACATAAGTTTGTGATAAAAAATGGCAAGAAGTTTTCGGAAGAAAAAAGCCGTATTACCATGACGGTTTCTACAAATGGGGGCAATGTAGGCAATCAATACGCTAATCATTATGGAAATGGCTATGCAAATGGCACAAATGTGAATGTCAATATCAACACAAATGGAAACAAAAATGCACCGGCACCTGCGAGTAGCAATGCTGTTTTGGTAGAACGCAATCGCTCTGCGCACTTGTATGTTTTTGGCAATAAATTGCAACAAGATTTGAAAGACATTGGTTTTGCCAATGAAAAAACAGAATTGGCAAATGGTAAATCTTACAAAGTGATTACCTTTTCTTTGCCCGATGGTACGGTCATCGCAGAGGCAAAAGGGGAGTCTTTTAACAGTAAAACCATGATTGTAACCACAATAAGCGACCACAAACGCCATACAATTACGTATGATTTTGTGAACAAACAAATAGAAAATCTCGCACAATATTTGATTGACCATTATTATTTATAGTGTTTGCAACCGCTACGAAGGTCTGCGACCGTTCTTAGGGTTACAAACATACAATTATTATACATTTAAAAACCCTTTGAACGGTCGCAGACCTTTAAAGTGGTAAAGAAAACAGATATGCAACTTATAGACGGCAACAAAACCGCCCAAATCATCAAAGACGAAATAAAAGCGGAGGTTTCTGCTTTTGTACAAGAAGGGAAACGTGCGCCTCATCTTGTCGCCATTTTGGTGGGAGAAGATGGGGCTTCGCAAACTTACGTTTCGCACAAAATGAAAGCCTGTGAATATGTGGGCTTTCGCTCTACAAATCTCACTTTTCCTGCAAGCACAAGTGAAGAAGATATTTTGGTAGCCGTTCATAATTGCAACAATGACCCCAATATTGATGGATTGATTGTGCAGTTGCCTTTGCCTAAACATGTAGATTATATGAAGGTCATTATGTCTATTTTACCCGAAAAAGACGTAGATGGTTTTCACCCTTCAAATGTAGGGAAAATGGTGATGGGCTTGCCTACTTTGTTGCCTGCAACGCCCTATGGCGTATTAGAATTGCTGAAAAGATACAATATTCCGACTTCGGGCAAAACCTGTCTTATCTTAGGGCGCAGCCTCATAGTAGGCACACCCATGAGCATTATGATGGGACGTGTAGGCGTTGATGCTACGCCAATTATGGCATATCGCCACACAAATCAAGATGATATGAAAAAATTCTTGGCAATGGCAGATATTCTGATTGTGGCAATAGGCGTTCCAGGTTTTATCAAGGGCGAAGACCTCAAAGAAGGCGTAGTAGTAATAGATGTAGGCACAACACGGGTAGCAGATGCAAGTAAAAAAACAGGATTTAGCCTAAAAGGAGACGTAGATTTTGATTCAGCCTCTCAAAAAGCGAGTTTTATCACGCCTGTTCCTGGCGGTGTAGGTCCTATGACGGTAACGATGTTGTTGAAGAATACCTTGGAGGCGTATAAAAATGCGAATATCTTTTAAACATAAAACATGCAACTCATCTATCTTTCGCTCGCAAATCTCAAAGACAGGCTTTTTATGCGAGATTTTGTGCATAATTTCAAGTGGAACAACGAGACATTAATTTTGCACGAGGCTTTTGGCAGTACGGTGTCAGATACTTTGTTTGTAACAAAGCGTATCTCCTCTTTACTCAGCGAGGCTCTTGTCAATAATAGCGGCTTTTCCGCAGCGCAAAGAGATTTTTTTTATATCGAAAATGGTGAAATGAAAGTGGCTGTAAACAAAATAGCCACCCTTCAAAAGATCATTCCTTTGTTGATATTAGGACCGATTGTCAAAGAAAATGGCGTAGAAATCTTGGCAAATGCACAGGAAATGGTGCTTGTTGCCAAAAAAACGTT
>JAAFHL010000010.1:0-8995 GCA_013298365.1 Bacteroidota bacterium
TGCTGGAAATTTCAGACGCTGGAAAATCGGTGATAAAATTTTTATAGGCAGCGTTTAAGAAGGTTTTTTTGCCGTCTAATGCTGCTTGATTCATGCGCATAAGAATATCTATAAAGCGATGCGGCTTTTCGTAACTATCATCTTTCAACGAGGGTTTGAATTGTGATTTTAGTTTTTGGTGTAAACTATCTACCAAGCCATAATTCTTTGATTCATAGCTTATTATCATTTCAAATATCATCAAATAAAAACGAACCTCCTCATCTAATTTCTCATATTTGTTATGTGCATTTATTTTGTGCAAAGTTTCTAAGGCATGACTAAACAAATTTTGACAAAAATATTGGTCTGCCAAACTAATCATCAAAATCAACTCATTGAGGCTAGATTGTGTAATTTCTTTTACCTGCATCGCCTCTTTAAGCGTGATACTTGCCCCTTCTAAATCGCCCCGCATTTTTTGATTATTCACTTTTGAGGTATAAAAATACACCGCATACTCATTGAAATTCTGCCGTTTATACATGGCTAAATCTTCTTCTAAAGCATCTATTTCTGACTTTGCCTCCTTCACTCTGAGCATAATCCATAAACAATTGATGCGCCATATTCGCATCAAAAGGCGAGTAGAATGATTTTCTTTGGTAAATAATTTATTGCTTTCAAAATCATCAAAGGTCTCTTTTACATATTTATTCAATTCTGGATAAGCGGCCTTTTGTTGCAAAATGGCACTTACCGTCCTGAAAATTAGTACTTTACCCGAAGCAGATTGAAAAATTTCTTTATGCGACTCCAAACGGGTTTTAGTTTCCTCTAATAAAGCTATCACAGAATCGCTCTTTTTTGTATTGCGAGAAAAATTACGCTTCTTTAATTGCTGCGAAATGACCCCTAATACCTCACTTGTGAGACGAGTCATTTCGATTTTGGTAAAGTTAGTTTTTCGGTTTTTTAGAATTGTTTCTACTTCGACCTCAATGTCTTTTGATGCAAGCCGAATCATTTCATCATAAATTACCTCTAAGATATTAAATTGGTCATATTTTAGGGCAACTTTTTCTGCTTTCTTGAGATAATAATAGGTTTCTTTATAAAGTCCTCTCTCTTCCAATAACAAAGATAATTGCAAAGTACTATATGCTTCGAGGGTGTTTTTATAGTTAAAATGATAAAAAAGAAGGCTTTTTTCGATATTATTCAGCAATTTATTCCGAAGCCGATAATAATTATTGCGAGAATTATGGCTCATGTCTCCATAAAACTGTGTAACTATTTCTTCCTCTATTATGCCATAATTGCCTGCTCGAATGGCATCAAATAGTACAATCAATTTCTTCTCGTCATCAGCCTTAAACCGATTGGAGAGAATCTTGAAACGCCTTACTTCGTCGCTGGTTAAATTTTCTATGATTTGTTCAAGTATATCCACTGATTATCAAGGTTTTAGAAAGTAATTTATTACATATTGCTATAGCCCAAGTTATTATTAATCAGCTATTTGTCAAAGTGTAATTGCACCATAACTTTTCTGAATTAAAAATATTTCCACGAATTTAAGTAACAAAAATGTAATAAACAAAAAATATACCTAAAACATTACTTTTTTATTTTTCAATTTGTTTTTGACCCCATTTTTTCCATAATTATTAGGTAAGAAAAAGGGATGAAAAAATGGGATTCTAAAACTTTATTTACAACAATTAGCCATTTATCATAAAAACAAGCTATCTTGGGCGCATTATTAACCTATAATTACAGCATTAGCGTATGTTTGGATTTATGCGTAATCGTGAGTCGCAGGTACAGTGCGAACTCAACTCAACTTATCGCCTGCATTATTGTGGGACTTGCAAAACAATGGGTACGCTTTATGGGCAGAAGACCCGTCCCTTGCTCAATTTTGACACTGTTTTTCTTTCAGAATTATTAGCAATATTGGGAAATGAGCAGCAAAATCATTGGCATGATGCGTATCAAGCCAAAAGTTGCTTTCAACTACCTAAAAACCAAGTGGATATGCCTATTTCTTTGCAATTTTCGGCTACTGTAAATGTTTTGTTAGCCTCCTTAAAAGTGGAAGATAATCGCCAAGATGGGGCTACTTTTCGCATGAAAATAGCGCAAAAATTGTATGGTATATCTTTTCAAAAAGTAGAAATGCAGATGCAAAATTGGGGTTTAGCTACCGATTTGCTTTGGCAGGAAATGGAAAATCAGGCGAAAATAGAGGCGAATTTTGATAAAAATACTGATTTTGCTGCACCTACTGCAAAAATGACGGCTTTGATTTTTGAAAAAGGAGCGGAAGTTGTGGGAAATATGCAAGCAAAATCAGCAATGTATGATTTTGGAAAGGCTTTTGGAACGCTTATTTATTGGTTAGATGCCTTAGAAGACTACGAAAAAGACCTGAAAAATGGGCAATTCAATGCCATTCAAGCACAATATTCCCTCAAAACAGCAGAATTATCAAACTATTATCGCAAGTTAGTGATTCGTTTTTTGGGAGAAAAAGAAAAAGAAATTCACAGCATTTTCCATAAAATGCCCATTTCTCCTGAAAAAATAACCGCTTTTTGCCAACGTTTCTCCCTCAATCTTGCGGCAAAATTAGATATAAATGCAGCAAACGAAAGTGTATTTACTTTTGAGTGGCAAGCGATTCAGCATATTTGGCAAAATAGAAAAGAACAGGCTTTGCTTTTTGCCAAAAACAGAATGGCTATTGCAGATTCTTGGCAACATCAGGTTCAGTTAAATGCTTGGTTATTAGCGGCTTTTATTGCCCCTAGTTTGCCACAGCATCTTCCTGCACAAGCTAATGAAAAATACTCCCTTACCTTTTGGGCTATTTTTACGGCTTTTATCGGAGCTTTGTTTTTTGGGAAAAAAGTAGCTAAAACATGCAAGCATGGCAAACATAAATCGTATTTAAAACGGATTATCAATTTGCCTTTTGGTCGCAAAAAAGATGCTTGTGGCGACTGCGTGGGCGAATGTTGTAGTGAATGTTGTAGCGAGTGCTGCGAATCTTGTTGCACTTCGGTGTGCGATACCTGCTGTAATAGTTTGTTAGATTCTGTTCCTGGTTTAGGAACAGTTGCGCTCATTTTACTGTTAGCGGTAATCTTAGCAATTATTATTTTGATGATTATTTTCCTTGTATAATGTAAGTTGCGTATTGTTTTTAGCGTACTGCGATTCGGGAGAATCGCAGGCTATAGCCAAAACATGTATGCTTAATGGTTCGCTTTTTTATGCGATTCTGGAGAATCGCAGTACGAACATCGTTACAATCGTTTCATTCGCAACTTACATTATAATCTCTGTAAATCTGCGTGAAATTAGAAACAACTAAATAGACACATTTTAACAATCAAATACTTCATGAAATTATTTTTATTATTGGTAAATTTATTTGCAGGTTTTGCCTTTGCGCAAACCTTTAAAGGCGAAAGTGTTGAGTATGACCCTACGGGCAATCGCTACCTCACTTCGGACAATGGGACAAGCATTGTTCAACGAGAAAGTAATGGTACTATCTCTTATTTTGGGCAAGGTCTTTTGGCAGATTATGGCATGGAAGTAGTGGGAAATACCCTTTTTACTATCAGTGGCACAAAAATATATGGGTATGACTTGACAACCGCTACACAAGTTGCAGCAATTAATATCAGTGGCGCATCTTTTTTGAATGGGCTTGCTTCCGATAGCACGCATTTGTGGGTTACAGACTTTTCTGGAGGTAGTGTTTCTGCCGTAGATATCAGCAATCTCGCAAGCCCTGTTGTGAGTACAATTGTGCCTGTATATGGTGGCACGCCTAATGGAATAGTACATGACAAAGCAAACAATCGGCTTGTAGTGGTTTCTTGGGGCGCAAATGCGAAAATTAAGGCAATAGATTTGAGCAACAATGCCGTTTCAACGCTCACTACAACTACCCTAACAAATATTGACGGAATTACGATGGACAATCAAGGAAATTTCTATATCGCTTCTTGGTCGCCAGACAAAATCGTGAAATACAACAACGACTTCACACAATCGCTTGATATAAGCGTTGCAGGCTTGAATAATCCTGCGGATATTTGTTATGCTTTGGCAAAAGATACGCTTGCTATTCCGAATACGGGCGGAAATAATATCTTGTTTGTAGGCTTTCAGACAACTATTTCGGTTGATAATCAAGATATTAAAACCCATTCTTTAACGATTTCCCCCAATCCTATATCCGAAAAAAGCATGATTCAGATAGAGGCTTCGATGGCTTCAAATGCGACTTATACCATCAGCGACATCAAAGGGCAAATCTTATATACTTCTCCGCAAATGATGACAAAAGTGGGCAAAAATGATTTTCCATTTCCCAATATTGCCTTGGCACAAGGCTTTTATTATTGCACTGTTAGGGTAAATGATAAAAGTGTGTTTACAAAGTTTTTCAAAGGTTTGTAAATAATTGCTAAGCAAACAGAATGGCGGTTATTGAGCATTTGCGCAATAACTGCCATTAGTTTGTGTTACCTATTTTACCATTTAACCCTAAAAAATATCAAATCAGACATTTTTTTGACCGAAATTATCACACCATAAATAAACATATAGTATATTTGGCGTAAATTAATTTCTTACTATGAAGTATTTCAATAAAACAGCCATTTTTTTTCTGCTCTTAACTTTCATGTTCTTTTCGGCTTTTGCACAAAGCAAACTTCGTTTAATTAAAAATAAAGGGCAATGGGACAAACATGTTCAATACAAAATGAAATTGGACATTGGTGATATGTATTGGGAAAACAATCGTTTGACCTACTCTTTTTGGGAGGTAGCCGACTGGGAAGAAGACCATGACGAACATGCGGACGAACATGCACACAAACACCCGAAAAACATCAGGGGACATGCGTATTATGTCAATTTTGTGGGCGCAAATGCACAGCCTGCCATCGTTCCTACCGGGAAATATGAAGAATATCACAATTATTACTTGGACAATGACCCAACTAAATGGGCTTCAAATGTGCCTATTTTTGAAGAAATCACTTATAAAAACCTCTATCAAGGCGTTGATATGCACTTTTATGCGCAGGAAGGTTTTATGAAATACGATTTTTTGGTAGAAAAAGGCGCAAATCCTGCCCTAATTCGTTTGAAATATGAGGGGATGAAAAGTGTGGTATTGGAAGATGGAAATATCTTAGTTTCTACTTCTATCAACCAAGTAAAAGAATTGAAACCTGTTGCATATCAAGTAATTGATGGCATAAAAAAAGAAATTGCTTGTAAATATATTTTGCAAGGCAAAGAAGTTTCTTTTTCTTTTCCGAATGGATATGATACAAATTTACCGCTTATTATAGACCCAACTTTGGTTTTCTCTACGCCAACAGGCTCTACTGCAAGCAATTATGGTTTCTCTGCAACCTACGATTTGCAGGGCAATGCGTATGGTGGTGGCATTGTATTTAGTGCAGGCTATCCTACCACAGCAGGTGCATTTCAGACTGCTTTTCAAGGCAGTACAGATGCGGGCATTACTAAATTTAATCCAACAGGTACGGCGGCTATTTTTTCTACCTACTTGGGTGGAAGCGCAGGCTACGATTCGCCCAATAGTATGATTGTAGATTATGCAGGCAATTTGGTGGTAATGGGTGCGACAGGTGCAAATAATTTCCCTGCAAGTGTGGGAGCGTATGACGTAACGCTTAATGGAGGCAATGATTTTTACGTAGCTAAATTTGGTCCAACAGGTACGTATCTCGGGGGAACTTTTGTGGGCGGGAGTGGGGGAGATGGGCAGAACAATAGCTTGTCCAATAACTATGGTGATGCCTCTCGTGGAGAAGTGGTGATAGATGCCTTAAATAATGTTTATGTTACAGGTTGTAGCTCATCAAGTAACTTTCCTGTTACAGCAGGGGCTTATGATGTATCCTATAATGGGCTTCAAGATGCGGTTGTGTTTAAATTAGATGCAAGTTTGAGTACCTTGATGTGGGCTACTTATTTGGGAGGAACAAGCAATGATGGCGGATTTGGGATAAAAGTAGATAATACCTACCAAGTGTATGTATGTGGTGGCTCGCAAAATGCGGGATTTCCTATTACCGCAGGGGCATATCAAACCGCTTTTGGCGGTATCGTAGATGCGTATATTGCTAAGTTAGATGCTTCCGGCAGCAGTTTATTGGCTTCTACTTTTTTGGGAACAACAGAAGATGATAGAGCCTATTTTATTGAGGTTAATAGTACCAATGAAGTCTATGTAACAGGACAATCAGATGGCAATTTCTTGGTGCAAAATGCTGCCTATTCCTTGGCAAATGGAAAAGAATTTATCACCAAATTAGACAACAATTTGGCAACCGTCATTTTCTCTACGGTAATATGTCCTTCCCCATCAACCCCCATGTCGCCTACCGCTTTTTTGGTAGATGTGTGCGATAATTTGTATATATGTGGCTGGGGTGGCACCGCTGGTTTTCCCGTAACGCCTGGTGCAGTGCAAGGTACAACTGATGGCAGTGATTTTTATTTGGCTGTATTAGAGCCAAATGCAGCAGGTTTGTTGTACGGCACATATTGGGGTGGAAGTTCTTCGTGGGAACATGTAGATGGTGGCACATCCCGTTTTGATAAAAATGGAATTGTATATGAAGCGGTTTGTTCCAGTGGAAACTTTCCGATTACGCCAGGTGCTTTTTCTTCTTCTATCAATAGCGGTTGGAATTTGTCTGTATTCAAAATTGATTTTGGCTATGCAGGGGTAACCGCAGATTTCCAAGCCACCAATTCTGGCGCAATTCCAATTGACACGATTTGTATGGGAGACACCGTTTATTTTCCAAATAGCTCAACAGGAACGATTTTTACCACCTATTTCTGGGATTTTGGCGATGGTGTTACGGCTACGGATTCTACACCAAGCCATGTTTATGGCACTTTTGGCACATTCAATGTGATGCTGATTGCCACAGATACTTCTACCTGCAATGGCGTAGATACTGCTTATCGTCAAGTATTGATTTTGGAAAATTCTACGCCTTCATTCACAATGCCTACAAGTGTCTGTACGGGTGAATCGGTTACCATAACTTATACGGGAGATTTGGCTTCCAACTATGTGTGGGACTTTGCGGGCGGCAGTGCAACACCTGGCATAGGCATTGGTCCACATCAGGTTACATGGAACACGCCTGGCATCAAAAATGTGATTATTCAAATACAAGGTTCTTGTTCGGGAATAGGTTCTGCTGACATTATAACGGTCAATGAGCGACCGACAGCAGACTTTACCGCAACAGGTCCTATTTGTCAGCCTGATAGTGCTACACTTACCTATACAGGTACGGGTACAGGTGCAGCTACTTATCAATGGAACTTTGCAGGGGGAAATGCAAATCCCGGCGTGGGACAAGGACCACATTTGGTGAATTGGGCAACAAATGCGACACAACAAATCACTTTAACCGTTACCGAAAATGGATGTGTGAGCCTACCCGATACGCAGAATGTTGTAGTAAACGCTATTCCGAATGTGAGTTTTAATATGCAAGATTCCGTTTGTATCAATGCAAATGCGATACTTTCTGTCGCAAATCCGATTGCAGGTGCTACTTATAACTGGAATTTTGGTACAGCAACAGGCGGTGGCACAGGCGCAGGTCCTTTCAATTTAGCTTGGAATGGAACAGGAATTTTTAATGTGTCGGTAGATATAACCGTCAATGGCTGTACTTCTCCGCTATTTACCAAAAGCATAGAAGTTTTTGATATTCCTACTTCTACTTTTACTGCAAATACGCCTGTTTGTTTTGGTACACAAATCGCTGCAACTTACACAGGTACAGCCACAAACAATGGCAATTACACTTGGAATTTTGGTACAGGAACAGTGATTGCAGGTTCGGGCATGGGTCCTTACGATTTATCTTATCCTGTGGGAAATAGCTCAATTTCTTTGGTTGTTAGCGAAAATGGCTGTACAAGTCCTATCACTACCCAAGCAATTCTGGTAAATCCGATTCCTGTTTCCACCTTTGATATGCCCACAACAACTTGTGGCACAAATCCTGTAACAATTACTTATACAGGCACACAAATTTCTGGGGCAACTTACAACTGGAATTTTGATGGCGGCACAGCAGCAGGAACGGGCGCAGGTCCTTACAATGTATCTTGGAATAGTTCAGGTGTTTATAATGTGAGTTTATCTGTTTCTGCAAATGGCTGTAATTCAACGGTTTATACCAATCAAATACAAGTCTATCAAATTCCAACTACTTCATTTACGACAAATACGCCTGTCTGCGAAGGGCAAAGAATAACCGCTATTTATACAGGAAATGCAGGTGGCGCAGCGCAATATGATTGGGATTTTGGGGTAGGAGAAGTAATTTCGGGAACAGGTGCAGGCGGATATGTACTTTCATATTCACCTGGAAATTACCCGATTAGCTTGCAAGTAACGGAAAATGGCTGCCCTGGCACACCTACAACTTTTGCGGTTACGGTAAATCCTAATCCCGTCATAGATGCAGGGCAAAATCAAAGGTTATGCGAAGGTGATTCCATCACCTTACTTGCGACAAGTTCCGAGCAAGATTTGACCTATCTTTGGACAGCCGCAAATGCTTTTCTTCAAACACCGAATAATATTCAAACGCTTTGTGTACCTCTTCCGCCTGATGCACAAATGGCTTACTTATTGGCAACGAACAATGCAACAGGCTGTTTTTCAAAGGATTCTATGCGCATTAGTTTCAATCCATTCCCTGCGCCAGCATTGTTACTGCCCGATTCTTTTTGTTTGGGAGAAAGTCCTATCTACTATGCTTTTTCTACCGAAAGAGTAGAATGGTTTTCGGATATGACAAGTACAACGCCGATTTATTTTGGCACAAGTGTACAACTACCGCCTTCCGTTTTGCAACCTACCTTATATGTAGAAACGGTTACAAATTTGGGTTGTAGAGGCGGGAGATAC
>JAAFHL010000010.1:9005-19348 GCA_013298365.1 Bacteroidota bacterium
ACCCGATTACGTCTTATCTTTTCGATGAACAAAGTGGCACAATCGAAAATACGCCCGATGTATTGGAAACGCCTAATGCTACTACGACTTTCTCAGTGAATTTTAGTTCAGGCATAAATCTTTATACCTGGTCGTTTGATGATGTTGGAAATGGTTCGTACATGGCAGAGCCTACTTATCAATACGCTTATCCTGGCAAATACAATGTCAAAGTGGATTTGATAGATGAAAATGGTTGTCCTTATACCTTGAACAAATTAGTGGAGATAAAAGAGGTAAAAGGTGTTTTTGTGCCTACCGTTTTCACGCCAAACAATGACAATAGCAACGATATGTTTTTTGTAGGAAGCTATCATATTGATTATCTGCACTTTGAAATATACAGCCGTTGGGGACAACTCATTTATGCGTCTGATAATCCTGCCTTTACTTGGGACGGAAAATACAAAAATGAAGATTGTCCAGAAGGCGTTTATGTATGGAAATATAAATGTCGCTACCTCAATGGGCAAGAGGAAACAAAGTCAGGAACGGTAACTTTGGTTAGGTAATTTAGGCGTAAAAAACTTATTTTATTAGACTTCTTACAAAAGTCATTTTTGATATGGCATACGCTTTAGCTTGTACTTTCTTATTGAAACACAAGCTAAGGCGTATGTTACTTAACAACATCTATATGCACAAAATTCTGCTCTTTTTTCTATGTTTTCTTTTTTTTATAGGAGGCTTTTCCCAAAAAAAAGACTCTTTGACAACACAGGACTATATAAAAATGGGCTTCCCCAATCCCGAAAGAGATTGGACTGCACAGGATTATACAAAGGCTTTTAATTTGTTAAGCGAAATAGCAACAAAGGACATTTATCTTTTGCCCCTCAAAAAAGGAAAAAATTCAGGCGAAGTGTTTAATAAATTTGCACAAGTGGCAAATAGCCCTTTTTTAGCCGAAAAAAAGTATGACCTCCAAACAAGGTTTTCTTTTGTTACAAATGTCGCACCCTACATGGGGCAAGTAGTGATGATATACCTAAAAGCAGACCCTTCAAAAGACGAAAAATTATATTTTAGCAATGAACTTGCGGCGGTTATGGGTAGTATGTTGATGTTATTAGAAAAACAGTTAGTTTTTGTAGAACAATTTCTTGAAACCCATAAAGACCTAAATGAGACACAGTTAGAAGGCTTGAAAAAATTTAAAAATGGCGCAAATACTTCTGTTTCAGGTATGTTACAGACTTTGCGTGATGAGTATATGTATTATGAAAAAGAGGATATTTTGTTATTAGGGGAACATTTTTTTGCTACTTATAAAAATATATATCCTTTTTTGAATGAAAATGCACAGATAGAATATAACCTCGCATTTCAGAAACTTGCTGAAACACACGAATATGAAGATATTCGGAAAATGGCAAAGGAAGTTTATATGGCAGAAAAACCATAATGTTGGGGAGAAAAATAAATTTTGTAACTTACAACATATCTGCCATTTTTGTTTCCCTTATCCCGTTAGGGATAAAATATCGGTAGAAAATAATAAATCGCCCAAAATTCGCCCAAATTTTTCGTGCTTGCACGAAAAAACGTATAAAATGAGACGTTATATTTATATTTCTACCGATATTTAGTGCCTACGGCACAGAAAGAAAATGACGATTATAATTGGCAGATATGTTGAATAGTTGCTTTGTTTTTTAATTGCTATGGGTTTCATAATGTAAAAAACCTAATTTGTCCCAAAATTACATAAATTTCGCCAACTCCTGCCACACAATTTCTGCCGAAATATCCCACGAAAAACGCTCTCTTTCTATTCTGCCTGCTGCTATCAGCCGATTGCGTAAGGCGTTATCTTGACTCAACTGCTGCATCGCTTGGGCGATATCTTCGGGTTTTTCGGGAGAAATATATAAAGCTGCTTTTCCACAAACTTCGGGCAAAGCGGCTGTATTTGAAGCAATTATGCCAGTTTCGCAGTGCATCGCCTCTACTGCGGGAATCCCAAAACCTTCCAAAAATGAAACCATACACAAGCCCAACGAAGCCGCAGAAATATTATTTAATTCCGCATCAGAAACAAAACCTGTAAAACGTACATCGGCTTTGAATTGCATATTTTCATATACCTGCAATGCCGATTCCAATTTCCAACCTTTTTTGCCCACTATCAGCAATTTGGTCGCAGAAGGATTGTTTTTTTTATATAAATCAAAGGCAAGTAACAGCTTTTCAATGTTTTTGCGGGGCTGAATTGTGCCTACAAAATAGAAATAAGGGCAATTATCGGCATATTTTTGGCGAGTTTCCGCTTGTTTTTCGGGCGAGATAGGCGAAAAATGATGCGTACAGCCATTATAAGCAATCGCTATTTTTTCGGGTGGAACATAATAACATTTATTTAATTCGTTTTTGGTATATTCTGAAACAGCAATTATTTTATCAGCAGCTTGCGCATATTGAGGAAAAAAATGTTGCAGATACCATAAATGTGTTTTTTTTCCAATATCTTGCGGACGAATTTCGTAGTCAATATCGTGAAAAACAGCGACTTGCGGACATGTTTTGTTAATAGAAATATAGGATTCTGGCGAAAAAAACACATGAGGTTTGATTTTTTTCAACAAATGCGGAATGGCATATTCAAAGCCTGCATACCACAAAATCGGGTGGCGCAGCGGAAAAGCCAATTTATAAGGGCTTACATTTTCGCCAAAAATATAAGACTCGTCCCATTTTCTATCAAAAATGAAAGAAAAATGGATATCGGGGTGGCTTTTTACCATACGACTCAAAATCTCGTAGGCAAAACGACTAATGCCTTCTATTTTGTTAGGCAATAATAAACGAGTATTTACGGCGATGTGTTTCAATGATGCGATTCTTAGTGTGGTTCTCGCAGATTGACACTGATAAAGTGCGTAGATTTTCGCAAATAAAATACCTAACCTCCGAGAAAATTTAATACATCGCAAAGTTAATATTTATTTTTGCTAACAAAAAATGCTTGACACCTGAATAATAAATTTTTGGATTAATAATTTGATTATCAATTATTTATAAAATTTTTTTTACATATTATTACCATATTTCTGGACTTACAAAAATGAGTCGACTTGGGCAATAAGAGTTACGTATTTGCAAGAGGCAAAGCTGTTTACAATAAGTGAAATCAATTTTTTGGGTATGTTCTGTATCGTCTATTTTTTATCTTTAACAAATAAATATCATGAACATTATACACATATTAATTACAATTTTATATGCCTACAATGCTTTTCCACAGCATCAATATAATATTTGGCATACAGGTTATAGTGGTTATGGAATTACACAATGGAATTTCTTAGTTGATACTCTTAGTCTTAGTCATCACTATGGTTACCATGAATGTTTTTTATAAAGTCTTGGTTACACCTAATGGAATAGAGAACAGCACTTTACAGGATATAGGCACTACCTTATAGTAGCGGACAAGCCTGTTTTTCGCCAGATGGCACGCATTATATTCGTTTTTATCCAGATACGATTCCTACAGATAGTTTAGTACCTTTGTTTATCTATGATTTTGATAGGTGTAGAGGCTTATTGAGCAGTGAAAAAATGATTCAAATTCCTATGCTACGTGAAGGTGTAAGTGTGAGGGGCTGTGCTGTTTCGCCTAATAATCGTTATTTGTGTATTTCTGCGTGGAAACAAGTCTATCAATTTGATTTACAAGCAACAGATATAGAAACAAGCAGGGTTTTGATAGGAGAATATGATGGTTTTGTAGAGTTTTTCCCTGTGTATTTTAATGCTATGCAGCTTGCTATTAATGTGAAAATCTGTATAAATGCCTCTAATAGTACCTCTTACATGCACGTAATAAACGCCCCCGATTCGTAGGGAGTAGGTCGAAGATACTACAAAAGAAACGGAAATTTCCTTAGTAGCTTTTCCACAAGGGATTTATTATTTGCAAGTGCGCACAGAAAAGGCTATTTTTACAGAAAAACTCATCAAAGAATAATATGAAAACAATCCTTATGTTTATCTGGACCCTGTCAGGGTTAAACGCTGTCAGTAAAATGTCAAATCCTAAAAAAGCAATAAATCCCACTCCCCTCCCCTATTTTCTTGCTTCCTTTAACTGTGTAACAGAATTTACATTTTATTTTTCGCTAATCGTAGTAGAATGTGTAATTTAGCGGCGGAATTATCGTTCAAACGTGTAAAACAAAGCGGAAAGCGTAACAGTTGTTAGCATAGCTTTTGATGCTTTCCTATAAAAATTAACATTTATATTTATTATGAAAAAATTCACATTGTTTTTTCTTTTTGCAAGTATTTTTGCATTCAACATCATCGTTGCACAAGACATGAACAGCAAGGTAACCACAGGCGTTATTGCATACGATGGGCAGCGTTATGATGAGGCGATTGACAAATTGAATGAGGCGGTAGCGAAGTATCAAACAGATAACGCTTTACTGAAACCCAAAAATGCGGTAAAAGCCTATTATTATTTGATGAGTTCGTATGTGCGTGTGCTTTCTGACCCGGCATTGAAAGCCAAATTTGAACCTAAATATGCAGATTTGGAAGGGCGTGCTTTTGATGCCTATATGAATGCAAAAGGTAACCTCGACAAAGCAGGTGGTGACAAAGGTGCTTTTTCTAATGGCATTACTTTGGCGCAGCAAATGCTTTTCCCTGCTGTATTTAACAAAGGTGCAAATCTTTATATGGAAGGTAGCAAAGATAATAATGCAGCTAAATACAAAGAGTCTTTGGGTTTGTTAGCTAAAGCAAAAGAATTAGACCCTGAAAATTATTTGCCTTATTTCATGTTGGGCTATGCACAATTTATGACAAAAGATTCAGCAGGTGCAATTGTTTCTTGGGAAAATGCGATTGTTAATTATGACAACGCAAAGGCAAAAGGTACCGTAAAAGCCGATGATAATATGTCAAATGTATATATTACTTTGTCTGAAAATTATATGTCTTTCAAAAAAGACACCAAAAAAGCCCTTGAAACCATTGAAAAAGGAATCAAAGAGTTTCCTACTGATGGCGACTTAAAGCGTACAGAATTAGGTATTTACCAACGTGATGCAAGCTATTTGCAAGCAGCTATGGGCAAGTTCAAAGCAAACCTTGATGCAAATCCAACCGACATAGATGTGCGTTTGGCGTATGCAAATATGTTGGAAAAATCGGGCAATAATGAGGACGCATTGAATCAATATAAGGAAGCCATCAAATCGCAACCTAATAATTTCGTGGCAAACGCAAATCTTGGGGCATTTTATGTGAATAAAGCGGCAGCTTTGAGCGAAGACATGAAAAAAACAGAAGATGAAAATGAAATTGACCGTTTAAACAGTGCAATCAAAGAAAACTTCCGTTTGGCTTATCCGCACATCAAAAAAGCACACGAAGCCAAACCCGAAGAATTAGACTGGATAGACCAAATGCTGCAAATATCCAGTTTCCTTACGGGTGAACCAGGTATGGACGATGAGAGCATGATTTTTGTTAAGAAAAAAGAGGCGTTAAGAAATAAGAAATAATTTTTCTATTGAAGCGAAAAGGCTGTCCAAATGCAAATTTGGGCAGCCTTTTGTGTGCTTCCCCCCATTGAGAGTCTCCTCCATAGCCGTTAAGCTAACTCCCCCGTTGGGAGTGTTCTCCCAACAGGGATAGCATTTTCCCTATTGGAAAATATCGTAATTTACCCTAAAAAGGGTAAATGCTGCCCCAAATTGGTGGAGACACCAAACTGGAGTGAGATATAACATGTCAGAATACTGATTTATTTTTTAGACTGACGGTTATACTACGAAATTCCTTCACACCTTACCTTATTGTCTTTTTCCTAGAAAACTATTTTCTCATATTCTTGATACGCAAAACCCAACAAATCTGTCAAATATTTCTCCGAAAAATCGAAGGAAATACCTGCTGTTTCATAAATTTCAGGGGTTGTGCGAGTATATCCTAATTGCAAAGCTGATAGGTATTGATTCAAAGCAAGCGTAGGATTTTGTGTATAATTGCGCCAAACCCCCATTGCCCCAATCTGCGCAAAGGCATATTCTATGTAGTAAAAAGGAAGTTCAAAAACATGAAGTTGTTTCATCCATAAACGGTCTCTTGTATCTTCAAAACCTGTCCAATCTAACTCGTCTCCATGAAAACGAAGATAAAGCTCTTTCCACATTTCCGTCCTTTCGCTGTGTGTATGTATCGGGTTGTCATATATCCAATGTTGAAATGCATCAATCGTTGCTACCCAGCTAAACAAAGTCATAGAACGCATAATTTGTTCTTTTTGCGCACGTTTACGGGTATTTTCATCAGGATAAAAAACTGCATAACTGTCTAAGGTAATCAATTCCATTGCCATAGAAGCCAATTCTGCCACCTCCGAAGGCGTTTCTTTGAGCGATTGATTTGCCAAGTTACGGGTAACAAATGAATGTACAGCGTGTCCACTTTCATGTAACATGGTAATTACATCATTTTGTGCGCCCGCAGCGTTCATAAAAATAAACGGTACACCCGACTCTGCCAAAGGATAATTGTAACCACCAGGAGCCTTCCCTACTCTACTCTCTACATCTAAAAAGCCTAATTTAGCCATTAACGCCAACATTTCGCCAAGCTCAGGCTTCACATTTTTTAACACTGCCACCGATTTTTCAATCAACTCCTCCCCTGTTTCAAACGGACGAAGCGGCTCTCCACCAAAAATATCTGTACTTACGTCCCAAGGTTTTATACTATCAATGCCCAAACGCTCCTTTCTTTCTGCCGCAAACTTCAAAGAAATCGGTTTTGCCACCTTTTCTACTGCGTCCCAAAAACGAGCGCAGTCTTCCCGATTATAATCAAAACGTTTGAGTTCGGCGTAGCGATAATCGGTGTAGGACGTATATCCCGCATTATGCGCAACTTGTGTACGCAGCGCAATGAGTTTGTCCAATATCTCGTCAAAACTTGCCCAATCTAACTTGCGCCTATCTGCTACTTTGTGCCAAATAGCTTCCCGCACCGTTCTATCATGGCTTTCTAAGAATTTAGCTGCTTGCGGCAATGTGAGTTCTTTTCCTTCATTCTCAACCGTTTGCTTGCCAATAGCAGCTTGATATTGCTGCGAAAGCATTTGTATTTCCGAGATAATCGGGATATTTTCATTGCGAAAAAGTTCTATTTCCCCTTTTAATCCCCTACAAAAGTTCTTAAATTCGGGTTTTCGCTCACTCAATTCTACAAAGAAAGGGCTTTCATAGATTTTACGATTGATTTTATCAGCGTAGGGAGCTATTTCGGGTTGTATTTCCTGCACAAACTGTTGAAAACGTTGCAGTTTTTCAGCATTTTGCGTGTCGCAAGTCATACGAATATACCGCCAAGCAGATTCTTCGTAGATGATAGCCATTAATTCATCTATATTTTGAAGAAAAAAGTCAAATGATGCTTGACTATTTATCTCATACTCCAGCAGATGTTCAAAGTAAGGTTTCAAGCCTTCCCAGGTTTCTATTGAATAATCCATGGGAACAAAGGTTCTATTTTTAGAGGGTGCGGTAATCACCGATTGAAGATTCATGCGTAAATGAAATGTTATGAGTAAAATGTAATAATTTCTAAAGGTTTTGCGCAGTTTCAAATAAAAAAACGCATGTACCATGAACACAAGATGTTGGTAGAAATGTATGATTTCCCCATTTTTTATTGATTTTGTTTTGTCAAGCTGCCGTAAAATATTTTTTTAATATTTTACGATACCAAAGTTCCTATTTTTTCACCCGACACAATACGCAACAAATTATCGGCTTCATGAATATTGAAGACAATAATTGGCAATTTATTTTCCTTGCACAGCGCAAATGCCGTCATGTCCATAACATTAAGGTTATTATGAATGACCTCATCAAAAGAGACTTGCTCATATTTTGTTGCTGTTGCATCTTTGCGAGGGTCGGCAGTATAAACACCATCGACATTTGTGCCTTTTAGCACAATTTCCGCACCCATTTCTATTGCTCTTAGGCTTGCTGCAGTATCAGTAGTAAAAAAAGGATTACCTGTACCACCTGCAAATACAACCACTCTGCCTTTTTCCAAATGCCTCAACGCTCTACGGCGAATATAAGGTTCACAAATTTTAGACATTTCGATAGCAGATTGCAAACGCACATCTTGTCCCAAACGAATGAGCGCATCTTGCAAAGCCATACCATTTATAACGGTAGCCAACATGCCCATATAATCGCCCTGCGCCCGGTCAATGCCTTGTTTTGCCCCTTTTACTCCCCTAAAAATATTACCACCCCCTACTACTACCCCCACTTGAACCCCCATTTTGACAATTTCTACAATTTGTTTGCAAAAATCAATCAAGGTTTCACTTTCTATGCCATATTCAGCTTTGCCCATCAAGGCTTCGCCACTGAGTTTAAGTAAAATTCGTTTGTATTTGAGTGTCATATTTATTGATAAATGATAAATTAAAATTGGCAAAAATACAGTTTTGCTATCTTACCAAAAAACGCTGTTCGAGTTTGTAGGCTCTAACAGCGTTTGCAAAACTACAAAAAATAAGCATAAGCTTATATATAATTTTTTTAGAAATTAAGCACCTAATTGCATACGTTTGAAACTCAACACACGTGCATCACTGCCAAGTGTTTCTTTCAGATGTTGTGCAATCGTTTTGCTATTGTCTTTGATAAATTCTTGGTTTAACAAGGTATTGTCTTTGAAGAATTTGCCCAACTTTCCTTCTGCGATTCTTTCAATTATTGCTTCCGGTTTGCCCTCATTACGAGCTATTTCTTTTCCAATTTCAATTTCTTTTGCAATAATCTCGGCAGATACATCATCTTTGTCTATCGCTACAGGATTCATTGCTGCAATTTGTAAAGCAATATCTCTACCTCCAGCAAGCACGTCACCAGTAGCACCTGCAAGTGCAACCAAAACACCTACTTTTGCACCAGGGTGAATATAGCTAATAACCGCCTCTCCTTCAAGTAAAGCATATTTACTTACATCTATTTTTTCGCCAATTTTGCCCATAGCATCTGTCAAATGCTCGCTCACGCTTCTGCCGTCACTCATCGCAAGTGCTTTCAATGCTTCCAAATCAGCAGGACGTTGTGCCTCAGCAAGTGCCACCACATTTTTACCCAAAGCGATAAAATCAAGGTTTGCTGCTACGAAATCGGTTTCGCAATTTAGTTCAATCATTGCTACTGCTGTATTGTCAGCATTGTTCTGTACAAAAATAGAGCCTTCTTTTGCATCTCTTTCTTGACGATTTGCTGCAATTTTTTGACCTTTTTTGCGCAGAATGTCAATTGCTTTTTCGAAATCGCCTTCAGCTTCTACAAGTGCTTTCTTGCAGTCCATCATACCAGCTCCAGTAGTTTGACGGAGTTTATTTACGTCAGCCGCAGTAATTGTTGCCATAAAAATGGTAAAATTATTATATTTGTGTGATTAATCTTACTAAAATAAGATGCTTTATGATTGATTATCATAAAAACGGTGCAAAAGTACAATTAAAAAACAAATCTACCAAAAGAAAATTATAAAAAGAATGGCATTCTCATAAAACTTAAACCACAAAGTTCACAAAGAAAAGCTAACACAAAGAACACAAAGTAGGCTGTTTTTCTATCCTTTTTTGTGTTCTTTGTGAATCCTTTGTGAACTTTGTGGTAAAATTAGCTATTTTTACAATAGCTATTTTTTTATGAGAAAGCCATTTTATAAAAAGAATGACAATAAACAATCTGCCTATTTTCCCGAATGCTGTTATTTTTGTATTTTAATATCATCTATGTGTTTTAGGAACAAAAATTGTGTTAATTTTGTTTTATCTATCTATTTATATCATATATTGTAAACTATTTATTATGAATCATAAAAATTTATTTTTAGTATTATCAATCTTCTTAACTTGTTTGCCTATTTTTGCCCAAAATATTGGAATTGGCGAAAACAATCCTGGGGCAAAACTTTCTGTAAAAGGAAACCTCAATGTAGGCACAAACTACTCAACTTTATCAGCACCGATGAATGGCATGATTGTAGAAGGAAATGTAGGGATTGGCACTGCTACACCAAATGCTTCTGCATTATTAGAAATGAGTGCTACCGATAAGGGCTTGTTAGTGCCTCGCTTGGCATTGAGCGCAACAAATAATGCAAGTCCTGTATCAAGTCCTGCAAATGCCTTGTTGATTTTCAATACAGCTACGGCAGGGATAGGCGCAACGGCTGTGTTTCCGGGCTTTTATTATTGGGACGGCATACAATGGCTTCGTTTGCTCACGACTGACAATGAC
>JAAFHL010000010.1:19358-29995 GCA_013298365.1 Bacteroidota bacterium
AAGTTACTGACACAGACGACCAAACACTTGCCCTTGATACTATAACACATCTGCTTAGTATTGACAATGGAAATAATGTGAATTTAAGCCCCTATCTTGATAATACCGATGCGCAAAACCTCAGCTATGATACGCTAACAGGTAATGTAGGTATTTCTAATGGCAATACCATCAACATTCCACAAGTTACTGACACAGACGACCAAACACTTGCCCTTGATACTATAACACATCTGCTTAGTATTGACAATGGAAATAATGTAAATTTAAGCCCCTATCTTGATAATACCGATGCGCAAAACCTCAGCTATGATACGCTAACAGGTAATGTAAGTATTTCTAATGGCAATACCATCAACATTCCACAAGTTACTGACACAGACGACCAAACACTTGCCCTTGATACTATAACACATCTGCTTAGTATTGACAATGGAAATAATGTGAATTTAAGCCCCTATCTTGATAATACAGATGCGCAAACCTTGGGCTACAATGGCATTACAGGGGTTTTAGCTATTTCGGGCGGAAATGGTGTCATTATTCCCGTTGTGATAGATACAGATGCGCAAACCCTCAGCTATGATACGCTAACAGGTAATGTAAGTATTTCTAATGGAAATACCATCAATATTCCGCAAGTTACTGACACAGACGACCAAACACTTGCACTTGATACTATTACACATCTACTTAGTATTGACAATGGAAATGATGTAAATTTAAGCCCTTATCTTGATAACACAGATGCTCAACTCCTTAGCTATAATGCACAAACAGGTAATTTAAGCATTGACAATGGCAACACTGTAAATCTCACAAGTTTAAATATAAATGATTGGCATATTACAGGCAATACAGGCACAAACGCCCTCACGCATTTTTTGGGAACAACAGACAATGAGCCTTTGCGTTTCCGCACAAATAATCTTTTATCAGGTGAAATTAATCCGAATGGCAATACTTTTTTTGGCTACCAAGCAGGTATCGTAAATACAGGAACTAATAATGTTTTTGTAGGCGGAAACACAGGACAAATGAATACCTTAGGGGCAAACAATGTGGCATTAGGGAGAAATGCGTTGAGAAATAATGAAACAGGCAATCGAAATATTGCGATTGGCACGTCTGCGTTACAAACACAATCTTTCAATAATGGAGGCGCAAACTGGACAAGCAATAATATTGCGATTGGCTATCAGGCACTTTTTGCCAATGAACCCACAAGTACAACAGAAGGAAATAATAACATCGCCATTGGTGCAATGGCACTCAATGCAAATATCATAGGTACTCGAAACATTGCAATCGGTACAGATGCGGGTGGGAGTATTACATCAGGTGATGCGAATGTTGCATTAGGACGTGATGCCCTCCGCACCATAACAACGACAAACCAAAATACGGCAATAGGTACAGAAGCCTTAAAACTCAATGCCACAGGCGCAAATAATACGGCACTTGGGCATCAAGCGATGGCAAATGGCACACAAGGAAATAATAATACAGCCTTGGGTATGAACGCTTTATATAATGTAGATGGCAATAATAATACTGTCATAGGGAGAGATGCTGGCTTTAGCACTTTGGGAAATGGAAACGTTTTTATCGGATTTCGGGCAGGCTATAATGAACTTGGTTCTAACAAATTATACATTGACAATAGTAATACAGCAACTCCGCTTATTTATGGGAACTTTACCAATGATAGAGTAGCAATCGGCGGAAATTCGCCTGCACATAAATTACATATAGAGGGTGGGCCACTTTGGACAAGTAATAGCTGGGCAGGCAGTTTGGAATTGAATAATACGGCTGCAATCGGCTGGAATAGTAATGGAACTTATGCGTATGGTATGGGCAGTACGACAAATGGTTTTTATATTTGGCGCACAACATCGGCTCTTGCAACAACAACAACAGCGGCAACTTATCGCATGATTTTGCACAACAATGGCTACACAGCGATTGGCGCAAATTTGGGAACAGGCTATGTACCAAGTGCGCCCTTGCATGTAGATGGCTTTTCTAATAGTGGTTTGGGCAATTTTGCGTATTATGCCTATTCGGGAGGTATTTCGACAGGCTCTGCAAGTGGCACAACAGATGTTTCTATTTATGCCACAAACAGGGTCAGGGCTTCTGAGTTTAACGCTTTTTCTGATGCAAGAATAAAAGACATCGTTTCTCTTAGTCAAAAAGAGAATGATTTAGCGACTTTGATGCGTTTAAACGTAACAAATTATCGCCATAAAGACGTAGTTTCTAAAGGAAATGACATCAAAAAAGGATTCATTGCTCAAGAGGTAGAAAATGTGTTTGGGGAAGCCGTATCAAAAAGTACAGATTTTATTCCGAATATTTATGCGGCAGCGTCCAATATTACCCATAAAAATGGCGAGTTAGTCATTTCGCTCGCAAATCCGTCCGACTTAAAAGCAGGCGAAAAAGTGCGTTTAATTGCAGACAATTACAAACAAGACGTAAAAATCACAGAAATAGTAGATACACATACCTTTATTTGCGAAGATTTTGCAGGAAGTGGCGACAAGATATTTGTGTATGGAAAAGAAGTTTCTGATTTTCGGGCAGTAGATTATGACCGAATTTTCACCTTAAATGTATCTGCAACACAGGCTTTGGCAGAAAAAGTAGCGAAATTGCAACAGGAAAATGAAAAACTCAAAGCAATAAATAATGGCTATGAAGCTCGTTTTCAGCAAATTGAAGCAAAAATAGGCATACTTAATTTCTCGCAAATAAACCCCTAATTTGCAAAAATCTGTGTGAACTTATACTTAACATGGAATAAATCTCCTATAAAACGCATAAATTGATTTGTTTTTCGTAGTGGTTCAGTGCCTAGACCTGATAGAGGCTGTCTAAAAAGGATAGCCTCTTTTTTATCTAAAAAATAAATAATAATAAGTATTAGCATACCAAGATAGTCAAAGGGTAAAATCGAGTACTGACAGAAACTTTGGAAACAAAACAGATTGGTTCTTGCGATGTTTTTTGCTTTACTTGCAGTTAATTTACTACTTGAATCTGGGATTGAGTTTAGCATTTGTGGTTCTCTTATTTAGGAGACAACTATCTCATTTGGAGTTGTGAGGATTCGGAACTGTTAAAAATTTCCGAACCCTAAAAAAACAATACTACAAACGTCCTAGCCTTTCCACTTTCCCCTACGTAGGCACATTATTTGCTACATAACTTAGTAGTTTCAAAAAATAGATTATTTTCTACTCAATATATCTACGCAATCGCCGTATATTTGAATACTGAATGATAATACGCTATTATTGTTTACAGTTCACTGCTCACTGATAACTGTCTTATGCCTTCTATCTGTTTGTGTTTTCGGGTACATTTGCCTTTTGCTTTGAAGAATTATTCCTTTTGGGATTTTTCGAGGGGAAATAATGCCTTTATTGACGAGTCGGCAACTGCGCAGATTTTATCAAAAAATGCGGATAATTGTTGGCTGCCGATGAATCGGAAGTTACGGGAAATTGTGCAAAAACACCAAGGTTTGTTCAAAACGGCGTTTTATATAAGTGGCACTACCTTGGAGCAAATGACAACGTATCGCAAAGATGTCATAGATTCGTTTGCCAATTTGAGTTGGTCGGGTGGGGCAGAGTTTTTGGGGGGAACTTCCTCACATTCATTGAGTTATCTATATAGCAAAACGGAATTTTTGCGCCAAAGCAAACAGCACAGCGAACAAATTTATCAATATTTTGACCAATCACCTTTGGTATATGTACAGGCAGAGGAGTTGTATGGCGATGATATGGCGACTTTGTTGCGAGACAAAATGTTTGCAAAAGGCATTTTGTGTGATGTGCCTGATGATAAATTGCGGGGGCGTAGAAGGAGTTTTGTCTATTCGCCACAGCAGACAAAACGCCCAAGTGTCTTAATTCCACACAAAACCTATAGTGAGCAGTTTGTGGAAATGTTTGCACAAGGCAGCAAAGGCGTTGATGCTTTTTTACAAAACATTCGCACCGAACTTTCTCGTGATGAGGTTGCGGTGATTTATGTAGATTATGCCGATTTGATGCAAAATGAGCAGTCCCCACAAGTTTGGGAGGCATTTGCAAAGGGTGTTTTTAGCTTTCCTGACATACACTTACTCACACCTTCGATGTTGTTGGCACGTTATAATCCCATAGATAGTTTATATAAAGGGGATAATCATATAGAAGGCAAACCCGAATGGTTGAAAAACCCATTTCAACATGCTTTACTTAACAAATTATATGAAATGGAAGGCGCAGTTTCACTTTCTCAAAATAAACAAGCCAAAGAGATTTGGTATAAATTACAAACCCTTGATTATTATAAGTTTATAAAAGAAAAAAATGGCATGTCTTTTACCCCCGATGAATTAAGACCTGCCTATTTTGACACAGGAAAACTACTCCCACACACTGACTATAACACGCTTGCGAGCATGATAGCAAGGCTACAAGCTTGGTTAGAAGAGACAGTTAGCAGTGAACAATTAGCCATGAACAGTTAGCACACTTATATGTCCTTATATGCCTTATATGGTTGCAAAAAAAGCATCAAATCACCCCCAAATACTGCTGCAAAATAATCGTAGCACTCACTTGGTCAAGCAATTCCTTATTTCTGCGGTCTTTTTTCTTCACACCTGCCGCTATCATCGTTTGCATAGCCGTTTTTGACGTGCCATGCTCATCTTCCAAAATTACAGGAACATCAGGAAACCACTCGTTAAGTTTTTTATGAAACGCCCGTACCAAAGGCGTATTATGCGTGTCATCACCATCGGCATGAGTAGGATAACCCAAAACGATTTTTTCTATTTTCTCTTGCGAAAAAAGGGTCTTCAACTTGACCTCTATCTCGGCGGTATCCACCGTACCTAAGCCCGTTGCAATGATTTGCAAAGGGTCTGTCCAAGCAAGCCCTGTTCTTTTTTTGCCGTAATCTATGGCGAGTATTCTCATTTTATATAATGTTATTCTTGTAAAAGGTTTTCTATATCATCTATGTCTTTAGGACGATTAGCTGCTTTTTTTGCATCAATAAGATGTGGCAAGTAAAGTGTTCGTACAGAAATGTCTGTCGTAACGCCAAACCATTGTGCCAAATAAAAGGCATCTTCAAATACTAATCCTTTTACCATTGTCAATATTTCTATACAGACAGGTGGTCTTCCAAACGTAAATACATCATAATGGTCTATAGAAAGAAATTTTGAGGCTGTCATATCAAAAATAGACATGCCAAAATGATTAAAAGCAAGTACCAATCTTTTATAGTTTTCGAGGCTTGGCTTTACCCAAATATTCATATCTCCTGTGGTTCTCGAATAACCATGTAGAATAACAGAATATCCTCCTACCAAAATATACTCAACATCACAAGTATTTAGTGCTTGGATAAAGTCTTTAAAATCCTCATTAAAAATATTACTTGTCATATTATTTGTTTACGAATAGAGAAAAGCTGCCTATCTAAGCGTTGTTGCTCATTTCTATTAAGATTGTAAGCGCAACAAATCAAATACCACGCTGCTTCTATTCGTTCTTGTGGACTTTTGGTGAGCCAATAAGCACGAGTATGTGCAGATTGCTCATAGCTTTGTATGCGAAAATAATTACGGTCTAAACGATTTGGTTGCATAATAGATGAGATAAAAGCATATTAATTGATTGCATAACCCGAAACACTCCTAAAAATAGGCGGTTGAAAACCAATCACAATTTCAGACGGAGGAATGCCCCGCCTTACCAATTCCTCTGTGATAGGATTGTCGGTATTGTTTGCCAAAAGCCAAATTTTGCCTGTTTCTTCAATTTTGAAATGAATAATTACTTGATATACAAATCTTTCTGGGGTAAACCAGCCTGTATGTAATATTTGATAATGGTGTTTTTCTTTATCTGCAATGACAATGTCTTGAACATTATCATTAGGATTTGTAGCTGCTATTTCTGCTAATACAGCTAAAATGATTTTTTCGTATTTTTTGATTTTATTTGTCATATTATCCAAGAAATAATAGATTGTGAAAATTGGTCATATACAATGAGTCGCAGATTTAGTTTGTGTTTAATTGCATGAAAAAAGTCATTGTGGGCAAGTGAATCGTAAGCAATATTAGGCATAGCAGCATACAACAATCTGTCGGGTTCTTGAAAATCTAAGCCTATTTGATAGTTAAAATATTGCCCAACTAAATTATGTAATTCATAAACCAAAGAAGGTCCACCAAATGTTTTTATTTCTATTGCGATTTTGGTCAGTGAGCCTGTCAAACTGTCTTCTTTTTCTGCTGCAATCATTTTTTCTGCCCCCAAATCTATATTCAAGGCTGAGGAAAATACCTTTAAATCATTCAAATTCAAGCGATATGGGTCATGCGTAATCGTCCAGCCTTCTTTGAGCAACGCTGTTTTTACAATTTCATGAAATAAATCTTTTGCCATGATGAGCGAAATTATTCGTGCAAAGATAACGATTATATATATAGCAAAAAAGAAAATTTCACACAGAAAAAGGTTTCTGTGTGAAATCAATATTTCTCCAAACCAATCGAACTCAATACCAAACCCTTGTAGGTTTATTTTGCAAAATCGCCTCTATTTTCTGCATCACATCATCTGTCAAAAGTTTGACAACTTCTAAGGCTTTCAAATTCTCTTCCAACTGCGAAACTTTGGAAGCTCCTAAAATAACTGTACTTACATTCGGGTTTTTGAGGCACCAAGCCAAGGCTAATTGCGACATTGGCACACCAATTTCTGCTGCAATTTTGGTTACTTGACGTGTTTTTTCGATATGTGCTTCCCGCAAAGTAGCATCTTTTAGCCACTCAAAACCCTCTAATGCCAAACGGCTGCCTTCGGGAATATTGCCATCATTGTACTTCCCTGTAAGCAAACCCGAAGCCAAAGGCGACCAAATTGTCGTTCCCATACCTGCCTCATAAGGCTTAATATAGTCAATTTCAAAGGCTTGACGGGTAAACATATTGTATTGCGGCTGCTCCATGGTTGGAGGAGTCATATTGAGGCTGCGAGCAACGCCATACGCTTCCATGATTTCTGCGCCACTCCATTCAGATGTTCCCCAATACAGGATTTTGCCTTGTTGAATCAGGGTTTCCATTGCACGAACGGTCTCCTCAATCGGCGTATTATGGTCATATCTGTGGCAAAAATACATGTCCAAATAATCTACTTGCAAGCGTCTCAAAGCATTATGACACGCCTCTATCACATGTTTGCGATTCAAACCTTTTTGATTCGGTTTGTCGCCGCCCCAAAAAACCTTGCTTGAAACAAGATAGGTACTTCTGTCCCAGCCCATTTTTTTGAGGATATTTCCCATCACAATTTCCGATTGCCCACGAGAATAAATTTCTGCATTGTCAAAAAAATTAATGCCATTTTCATAAGCAATACGCATAAGGTCTTCGGCAGTATTATCGCCAATTTGCTTACCAAAAGTTATCCAAGAACCTAAGGATAAGGCACTTACCCAAAGTCCTGATTTTCCAAGTCTTCTGTATTCCATGTTTATTATGTGATTTTGTTGAGATTAAACGAAACTATAACCCAAATCTGAGCGATTTAGTTTAAACATACAAAGATACGCTAATTTACTAAAAAGAACGATTTCTTACGCCTTTTTACTACTTTTTTACGTATAAACGAGTAATTCATCACTCAATATTCATCACATTGAAAAGACTAATACATCTCAACAACACCGCTTTTTTGCATCTGGGCGAAAACCTTGATACATTAGAATATTCGCAAGATGGCAGCAAATTATTCGGCATTGCGGAATATGGAAATAAGCCTTTCATTTCTATTTGGAACGCAGAAACAGGCGATTTATGCTACAAAATTTTGATTGAAAATAAGGCATACAATCATCATTTTCAAGTATTTGGCGATACTTTGATGTATTATACACACGATTATAAAGAGGTAAATGTGCAACTATACGATTTGCAAAAAAAGGAATGGGAAAAGGCTGTTTTTACCTTTCCTCGCATTTCGTATTATGGCGTTTTGCATGTAAAAGAAGAAGAATTATGGGCATTTCAAAGTGAAGGCATTTTTATTTTTGATAGAAAAACAGGTAATTTATTGAAGAAAATTCCTGTCCCTATCACAAATGAGGCAGAAAATGGTTTTGCATTTTCGGCAGATGGCGAAAGATTGGCTTGTGGGAATTGGAAAACGAATGAGGTGTTAATTTTAAATGCTGCGGGTGAAACCCTCAAAAAAATCCAAGTTGAAGGCTTGCATGATGGTTTTGGGGCGCATATTGCCTTGATTCAAGGGGGAAAAGTGTTGGTAAATGCGTATATCAAGCAACATTATCAACTTGTGGTGCAGTTTTGGGATACAGAAACGGGTGAGTTGCTTCAAAAAATTGAAAAATATCACAGAGGCTATGTAATGAAACTGCATTTTTCACCCGATGAAACATGCCTTCTCATTAAAACAACAGGAATTGATGTGTTATATTATGAATGGAAATCAGGTAAACTGCTTTGGGAAAAGGCAAATATTACTTTAAATGCGGCAGTAGCTTTTTCAAAAGATGGGGAAAAATTGGCAATGAGCGCAGCAAAAAGGGTACTTTTTTATCAGGCTTCCACAGGGGCAGAAATGGATTCGCAGCCTTTTGGTTGGAATAATGTGGTAGAAAATATGATGTATCTTCCTGAAAAACAGGTTCTTATTTTTAAAGATGGGCATTTCCTCCAAACGATTCATGTCCTTTCCGAACAACAAGAAACCCTTTTTGAAGCAAAAGAATGGAAATGGCAGGAAAATGCACATCATGGTTTGTTGCTAAAAAATGAGCAAGAGATTTTGAAATTAAATACACAAAACTTTGACATTCAAAGTCTTGTGGTTGGGAAATTTGATACTTTGGCTTTTTCTGATAAATATATTGCTACCACAGACCATTATTTTTCGGGCGAAAAAATTAAAAAATTACGTCTTTGGACATATAATGGCAAGGAAAAGAAAATCTTGGGGCAGGGAAAATCAAATTTGCCTGATTTTATGGCTTTTACATTAGATAATACACAGTTGATTTGCGTAAAGGCGAAACGACTTTGGGTGATAGATATTGATACAGAGCAAGTTAGCTTTGACCAAAAATGCTTGGCTGGCGGCACTTCACATTTGCTTATTTCTCCTGATGGAAATAGTTTGGCTTTGTTGAGCAAAACGCAACTGCAAATTTGGGATATTCCTACTTTTACGCAGAAAATAAGCCTCAAAGTCCCGAAAAATATCATCGTAATGGCTTTTGCCTTTGAAGGTTCTTTATTGTTATTTACGTCAAAAGAAGGAGATGTTCATTTTTTGGATTATCCTGCTGAAAATCCAAAAATCCAAAAATACGATACAGGATTGGCAAAATCTGCGGATTGGAACAAAACCTACTTGGCAAAAGACGCAAGTTTGTGGGTGGCAATGTCGGATTGTGCGATTCAAAAATGGGATATTTCTGGCTTAATTTCGCCCGTAGAAATTGCTACAAAAGAAATCATTGATAGCGATTTTTCTATTCCACAAATTACTGATTCACAAGCTTTGTTGGCACATTTTCAAGCAGCAAATTGGAATTTTTACAATCCCGAAAAGCATTTTCTTTCTCTCCGAAACTTACTTAGTGAAGTGGAAATGCAAGTAGGAGCAGGAGAATTACATCGTTTTTGTAGCGAAAAAATCATACAAAAAGGCGGGCGTTTGCTACATCGTTTTGGGCATACTTCGCCGATTTCGTCCTTTGCATTGAGTCCTTGCGGCACTTGGCTCACTACGGGCAGTTGGGTGGGCGATAATTATGAAGATGGGGGTGAGTTACAAATTTGGGAGGTAGAAACAGGCAGGTGTGTCAATATTATAGACAATATAAATGGCGGAGTAGGCTGGCCCGATTATGAGCGTTGTTTGCAATGGAGTGCTGATAGTCAATGGCTTGGCATGGCGTATGATACAAATGGGGTAGGGAATATCAATCCTTTTGGCACGTCTCATCACCCTGAAAATGAAATTTATGTAACAGATGGTTGGTCTCGTCCACCTGCCTTTTGTTTGCATCATAACAATGAAGCGGTTCATATTGCCTGTTGGTTTAATGAAGACATACCTGGCTGTGTTGCAACTTTGGGGCGTACCAAAAAGAAACATGTAGGTTTTCGAGGCAAGTTGCCTGCAAATTTCCCACATAGCACAACAACAGACGGCTCGCCACATATAGAGCCAATGAAATGGACAAATTGGAGCAAAGATGGTAAGCGAGTATATGGGCATAACAATCATAGTCAAGCCTTTTCGATAGACGTAGAAACGGGCAATATCGCTTACATTGCGCATTTTTCCTCGCCGATTGCATGGAGTTTTGATGATGCGATTTTTGCAGATGCAGCAGGAGATATTCGTTTTTTTGATGCAAAAACAGGGAATAAAATCAGTTCGCAAACTATTTCTATATCCCCTTCTGATATGATGTGGGCAAATATGTTAGATAAAAGAATCTTAGCCGTTTGGAGTGTAAATGACAAACAAGTACTTATTTTTGAAAATGAACAGCCTATTTTTAGCCTAAAAACG
>JAAFHL010000010.1:30005-31228 GCA_013298365.1 Bacteroidota bacterium
CAAAGCATGGACTTTTTCCTTAGATGCCCAAAAAGGAGCTTCTTTGAGTCCTGATGGAATCGTTTCTATTTGGGATTTGGAGAAAAAAGGGGAATTACTTTTAACTTTTGAGGTTCAAACACAGGCAAGGGGTATTTTATGGGGAAAAGATGATGTTTTGATAGCCATAAACGAAGATATATTGTCTTTTTGGGACACAAAAACAGGGGATTGTCTTTCTATCCAACATTTTCAACTACCCGAAGGTATGGTCTATCCTTCAAAAGAAGATTATCCCCTTTTTACCCCGAAAAAAGACCTTGCGACACAATTTGAAGTGAATCCTTCTTTTCCCCTTTTCAAAAATGGACAAATGCAATGGATTACGGCGTTTGAAAATGGTTTGGTCGTTTGTCCTTTGGAATGGCAAAATAATTTGCGGCAGGAATTAGCGTATAGTATTCATAATAAATGGGTTATGCCTTATTATTGGCGAAAAGAAAGTGTCATTTTAGACATGACAGGTTTGCAAAAAAATCCATTAAATCCACTTTCCGACAAAGATACAAAAGTATTACAACCTACCAAAAATACAGCAATTCCCCGTAGTCAACTGGTGGTAAATACTTCTTTTGAGGAATTATTGACAGCAGAAGAGCGCAAAAACTTTTGGAAAGATACCATTAAAAGGGCAAAAATACAAGAATTTGAAATGGCGACTAAGGATATAAAAGCCTATAAAGTGCCAAATCCTTTGAAGGGAACTGACATAAATGAAAGCAATATGGCGGCATTGTTAGGGAAATCGGTTATGTATGCCGAAAATTGGCGACCAAATTATCGTCAGGTAGTAACGATTACAGGTGTTGAGAAAGAAATGGCAACCTATTTTTATGTTTCCTATAAAGAGGGAAAACCTTCGGGCAGCAAAGGAAGCGGCTCAATGACTTATACAGAGTTGTTGTTTGTGGGGCTTGTTGAAGGGAAATAGGACTTTATTTTGAATGGCTTTCGCATAAAATAAAACCACAAAGTTCACAAAGAAAAGCTAGCACAAAGCACACAAAATAGCCTATTTTTCTATACATCTTTGTGTTCTTTGTGAATCCCTTGTGTGCTTTGTGGTAAAATTTAACCTTTTTATTCCATTATTTTTTTATCAGAAAGCCATGCTTTATTTTGTAGGAATATTTATCATTTCATTTTCCTACGTATCTTTGCGCCCTCAAATTACAATCAGATGA
>JAAFHL010000100.1 GCA_013298365.1 Bacteroidota bacterium
GTCATTGCCGCCAGATATAGATGGTTTTACGGGAAATAATAAATTTTATGAAAGTTATAGAATTGACTCAATTATGGCGTATGATGACGGTGAGGCAGAAGGAAGTTATGGCATAGAAAGTGGTCCTAAAGGTTTTGGGCAAAAATTTTCAATCAATAAAGCGGATTCTGTTACGGCTGTGTGGATAAGTTTTGCGCCAAGGATATATTACAATCCCATTTCGCAGCAAAATATCTACATGAAAGATTATCCTTTTCGCCTCAAAATATGGAATTATCCGCACCCTGATTCTTTTGTCTTAGATATGACAGGCGTAAAAGTGGTATATGAAGACTCTGTGAACAGTTTTCATCGCTATGTTTTGCCAGAACCGGTAAAGGTAAATGGCGATTTTTGGGTGGGCATAGAACAAGTTGATTATCGTCCAATCGGTGTGGGGCTTGACATGAATTATGACAACAAACAATGGATAAATTGGGACTCTGTAGGTGTATGGGTAACTTCACAAATTGCAGGCTCTTTGATGATTCGCCCAGAATTGCCTTATATTAAATATAAAACAACAGGCATTTCCACAAATATAAACACAGAAAAATCAGCTTATATTTTCCCCAATCCATCTGATAATCAATATATTAATGTTCATTTTTCGCAATTTACCCAAAATTATCAACTGCATATTTGTGATGCGCAAGGAAAAGAAATTGCCCTCTTTTCGGCGCAAAACATAAGTGAAAACCAGCTTTTTGACATAGGCAATTTGCCCGCAGGTGTGTATTTTGTCAAGCATGAAATGGTAGGAGAAAATGGCATAAAGCAGGTTATTACCGAAAAATATTTGCGTTATTAAGTTGTTATAATTACTTGGTGTAAATTTATAGTAAGAAAAAATATAATCTTATGAGATTGCCGCATCCTATTCCATATCAAGGTAGTAAAAGAAACTTGGCGGACAAAATTCTGTCATATTTTCCTTGCAATGTAAATCGGCTTTTTGAGCCATTTGCAGGGTCTGCTGCCATAAGTATTGCATCTGCTTATTATTACAAAGCAAATCATTTTGTTATAAATGATATAAATGAGCCACTTATTCAACTTTGGGATAAAATCATTCATCATCATGAAGATTTGGTTAGTGAGTATCACTATATTTGGCATAATCAAATAGGAAGAGAAGAAGAATATTATTATGAAATAAGAGAAAAATTTAATACTACTCAAAAACCAGAATATTTACTTTTTTTATTGGCTAAGTGTGTGAAAGCTGCCGTTCGTTACAATACAAATGGAGAATTTAACCAAAGCCCTGATAAAAGACGATTGGGGCGCACCCCCTCAAATATGAAAATAGCTATAATAAATGTATCTCAATTGCTGAAAAATAAAGTAACCTTTCTTGCACTTGGTTATGAAGAAGTTATCAAAGGTGCAACAGAAAACGATTTAATCTATTTTGACCCACCTTATCAAGGAACGGGGCAAAATGGCGGTTTCAGGTATAAACAAGACCTTAATCATGACGATTTTGTCCTTTCGTTGTTTGAACTAAATAAAAAGAATATTCCTTTCATACTAAGTTATGATGGGAGAACAGGAGAAAAGCACTTTGGAAAGCCGTTACCACCTGCATTAAATTTAGCTAAAATAGAACTTGATGCAGGGCGTTCGTCAATTGCTACGTTATTAAATAGAGTTGAAAACACATACGAAGCACTCTATTTATCTCCATCATTGATGAATAAGCTGCCCCTCAAAATGGAACAAACCTATTTTCAAACATCATTATTTTAACTCAACATGCCAAAGCAAGAATTTCCAGCGTCTTTTATTAACCTTATTGCAACAATTACCAATAAGCGGGCAAAAATAGTGATTGACCATATCATAGAACATGGTTTCATTACAACGAGGGATTTGGAAACTATTTATGGCTACACCCACCCACCCAGAGCAGCAAGAGATGTACGAGAAGTAGGTATTACCTTAGAAACATTTAAGGTTAAGTCCAACGAAGGCAAATCTATTGCGGCATATAGATTTGGAGACCTTAGTAAAATTCAACATGACAGAATTGGGGGAAGAAAACACTTTTCAAAGGACTTTAAAAATAAACTTTATGAATTATGTAACGGAAAATGCCTTATTTGTAATGGAATCTTTGAAGAAAGATACTTACAATAGACCACAAAGTTCCCTATCAAATTAGGGGTGATGTAGATAATTTTCAACAAAAAACAGATGATTATATGTTACTTTGTGCTTCTTGAAACAGGGCAAAGTCTTGGTCTTGTGAGTATTGTGAGAATTGGACGGTAAAAAAAGAAATAGCCCTTTGTCTAAACTGTTACTGGGGAAGTCCAGATGAATATAACCATATCGCATTGACAGAGATAAGAAGATTAACATTAGTTTGGCAGGATAGCGAAATAAATTTTTTTGACACATTAATCGAAGAAGCCAATAACAGTAATCTAAAGTTGTCTGAATATGTAAAAAAACGCATTGAAAGTTATATGAAAAAATAATAGAAAATTTCTTTATATAACTTTTCCATTTTACTGCCCCATTTTTTCCAAATCCAAACCCTTATAGCTCCCACTAACGCCTTGTTCAAACGAAGGTATTTTGTCTTTGAGTTTCAATTTTTGCCAAATAGAATATTTCACTTCTTCTTGATGAACTTCCCCTTTTTTATCTCTTACCCAAATCCAATATTTTTGCCTTTTCTCACCTTCTTTCCATTTTGAAGCATCTGAAACAGCAGGTTTTGCCCATTCGGGATTCTGATTTTTACCTTTGGCTCGAATCGGGTCTTTTTTTACCCACTCCCATATTTTGTAGCGATATTTATTTTGGTAAATGGGAACATCTTGATAAATAGGGGTTTGATACGATTCTTGTTTGTCCCTATAAATGGTGCGAGTACAATATTTGTCAGCAAAATAGCCATTGCCTTTGCTCACTTTTCCACACACATAACGCTCTGTTCCCGCAGGCACTTGAACGGTACGTGTACGAGTTTCATTCCGCACAAAAACTTTATTATAATGGTGAATCGCTTGAAAACGGCTTGATTCTATGGCTTCCGAAGGCAAATTCCAGTCTTCATGCGTTACGATCTCATAATGCAGCATATCAGTTTCTCTTTCCCATTGAAAACCCGTAACCTGCACATTGCTCTCTGTTTCCCAAAAAAACAAAGTCAATACAATCATCACCAAAGCAATGGGAAAAAGCCATAAAAAACGCTTGCTTGAAGGCGCATTTTTCTCCCGAATATGTGCTAACTCATTGGCATTGAGCTGTCTTTCTCTTTTGCCTGTAATAGGAACTTCGTTTTCATTATATTCCTTTTCTTCAATAGAAACATCGTCCGAAGCCGCATCTCTTGGGTTTGCACAAGCACGACATATCGTTTCCCAAGCCTTATTGTGTGCTGTACAATGCCCACAAATCCAATCCGCCCCCGATTTTGCTTTTTGCAATTCCGCTTCATCTTCTACCGTAATCGGCTTTTCGGGCATATAAAATTGTACCTGCTTAGGGCGTGCTGCACCACAAGCCGCACAGTTTGTGTGTGGTCCTAAATTGCCTGTGTGTGAGCAGGTTCGGCAGTCCCAAAGGGCGATGTATATTGCCATAAGTAGTTGAAAGTTGAGAATTTATAGTTGAGAGTTATTCTAAATATATAGTAATCAAATATTTAACCTTAAAGTACTCTCTAAACTAATTTAGGAATGAAAATAAATAAACAGATAATATATCTGAAAAATCACGTAAAGCCGCAAGGATGTAAAGACACAAAGAAGACAATGTCAATACTTTGCGGCTTTGCTCCTTTTTTCTTTGCGGGAAAATTAGCTATGTTGTTTATTTTTCATTCTTTAATAAAGCTATTTAATATGAAGATAATGCAAATGATATTATCTTTGTAATTTAAAATTTTCTCCTAAATATAATTTCCGCACATTTTCATCATCTGCCAATTCCTCTGCCGAACCCGATTTGAGGATTTTTCCATCATAAAGCAAATAGGCACGATTTGTGATATTAAGCGTTTCATGCACATTGTGGTCGGTAATTAAGATTCCAATATTTCGACTAACCAATTCACGCACAATGGTTTGTATCTCATTTACGGCAATGGGGTCAATGCCTGCAAAAGGCTCGTCAAGCAAGATAAATTTCGGATTTACTGCCAAAGCCCTTGCAATTTCCGTTCTCCGTCTTTCTCCACCTGACAACAATTTCCCCTTATTTTTACGCACATGTGTGAGGCGAAACTCCTCCAATAATTTCTCTGTTTTTTCTTTTTGCGCCGCCCGACTTATGTCTCCTACCATTTCCAAGACAGAAATAATGTTTTCTTCTACCGAAAGTTCTCGAAAAATAGAAGCCTCTTGTGCCAAATAACCGATGCCAAGTTGTCCTCTTTTGTACATTGCCTTTGAGGTAATGTCTGTGTCATCTAAGAAAATTTTGCCTGAAGCAGGACGAATCAGCCCCACAACCATGTAGAAAGTGGTTGTTTTACCTGCCCCATTTGGACCAAGTAAGCCCACAATTTCGCCCTGACTGACCTCAATAGACACATCATTTACAACTGCACGTTGTTTATATTTTTTAATAAGATTATCAGCACGTAGTTTCATGTATTTTTATTTGGGAAAAAATATGTAATTTTGCATAAATACGCATACATTTTGTTGGCAAAAATACAAAATAGCCTGCACTTACGTTAATTTATTTATAAGGTTACACATTTTCGTGTTTTTTTTCCAAAAAAGTGTGTCTATTCGGTTACTAATTAATTTATTATGGCACTAAATAATGTAAACAAGGTACTTAGCAACGAGGAAATCTTGCAGAGAATAAAGGCAGGAGATGAGCGAGCATTGTCTCCTATTTATGAAGCAAATCGCCGTCCTTTTCTCAAATGGGCTATGTGGCATTACAAGTGTGATGAGTATGATGCGGCTGATGTCTATCAAAAGGCTTTTTCCATTTTTTATTTTAACGTAAAAGATGGCAAATTGCAGACGTTGAGCAGCAAAATAGAAACTTATTTGTTTGCTGTGGGCAAACGAGTATTTCAGGAGCTGTATAGAGACAAGCATCGGCAATCGGTGAAATTAGATGAAGTGCCAGAAGTGAGTCAGCTGGATTTGAGCTATTTTGACAAAGAAAAGCAAACGCAGCAACAATTGGTTGTAGAAACTTTGTTGTCAAAATTGGGCGAAGCATGTAGTACTGTACTGAAAATGTTTTATTATCACCACTTTACAATGCAATCTATTGCGGAAGATATGGGCTACAAAAATGATTTGGTAGCCAAAAAGAAGAAATATGAATGTTTACAAAAACTTAAAAGTATCGCTGCCGAAGGCAATTATTCTGCTGATGACCTATTGAATTGAAAGTGGAGAGTTGAAAGTGGAAAGTTAAGGTATTATTCAAAAATAAATGACAATTTTATTAATGTTAAGTAAGGAACGAGTGAAAAATAAAACAACCATTCTGCAAGAATCCAGAAAAGCTAAGTGTTTAATTATCAGTTTTCTAGATTCTTGCAGAATGGATAAACTTTAACAAGTTATTTTTTACCTGTTCCTAATTGATTATAAATAATTTATTCATTAAATTCACGCTCAACTTTTCTCATTCATCTATACAACTCTCAACTTTCAACTATAAACTTTCAACTATCCAAAATTATGGAACGCACTGAACAAATAGAAATGTACCTCGAAGGGCAATTGCAAGGCGCAGATTTGAGCACTTTTGAGCAAGAAATGAAACAAGATGCCGCTTTGCAAAACGAAGTTGCTGAATATAAAGAGCTTATTCAAGGCATTCGCATTGCGGGACAGCATGAATTTGTACATCTCGTGCATACATGGGAGAAAAATTTGGCTGCTGCCGATGTTTTGGCTGAAAAGGGCATAACAGATACACAAGTTTCGCCCGATGATTCCTCAAATGTGATGGGAAGCGCAGGACCAAAAATTGTAGAAATGACTTCTGTCAAAAAAGAAAGTCGCTTCAAAATGCTATATATGCTGGCAGCCGCAGCTTGTGTGTTTGTGTTAATAGGCGTGGGGGTGGTGCAATTTGTGGGCGGAAATACTGACGCACAGTTGTTTAATCAAAATTTCACACATTTGCAAGCTACTTTTGTAGAAAGAGATGATTCAAGTTCATATCTTACAGAAGCGGTAGATTTGTATGAAAAAAAGCAATATGCCGCCGCAAATCCCAAATTTGACGCATTTTTGGCAAAAGACCCGAATAATATTGCCGCAAGTTTGTACGCAGGGATTTCGCATTTGGCAGTAGGTGAAACGGGTAAGGCAATTCCTTTATTCCAAAAAGTAATTGCTGACCAAAACGAAAATTATACAGAATCGGCACAATGGTACTTGGCATTATCCTATCTCAAAAATGGAGATAAAAATTCGGCTAAGGCATTGCTCGAAGAAATTCGCAATACACCTGGACATGAAAAAAGAGAGGCTGCAAAACACTTATTACGTAGGTTAAAGTAACCATTATCAACTATCTATCCCCAAAAAAACGTCTAAAAGCCTTAATGGATTTTAGACGTTTCCTTTTATAAGACTAAGTAATCTTTATTTTCTGTAAATCTTAATACCATTGACATAGCGATTTTTGAACTCAAACATGACAGGAAAAGGCTTGTAACTCCATTTTAACGTTCCTCTATCTGCATCTTCGGCAATATCGGCAGGTTTTCCCAACTTTTTCTCTACATATGTGACATAATCCCCTAAATGAATGGCAGAAAAAGCGAAATTTTCTTCGCTTCCCAAACCTCTTATTTGGATTTCTTGCGTCTGCTCTTTTGCATTGTTGTATGTAACAATTAGCTCAGGCTGCGTACCTTGATAGGATTTGAGGTGAAATACATATTTAGCAATATCTGCTTCTTCTTTAGATTCTACATACTGTGCAGCGTTTCCAAATCGTTCTTCAAAATATTCTATTTTTAAATCTAAATTGAGGTCGCTGATATGAATACAAGAATTAGTCCCACTGCTTGAATGAGACATGTCTGGCGCACAATCTAATACGCCACGCAAGTAGCGAAGTTCATTGCTTGGAATAGGCACATCGGGCAAGGTAGAGTCTGCTCTTACAAAACGCTCAATTTCAAATGTTTCAGCATCTTGCACAATCAAAGAGTCGGTAGTAAGCTGCTTGAGCCATAAAACCATTTTTTTTGCCCCTTCTTCGGGTCCAAACTCGTGCATGACCAAACTGTCGTTCATAAACGTATATTTCATCATGGTTTCTTCTATTTTACAGTGCGTATTGATGAAATATTTTTCATAAAAAAACAGATTGTCATCAATAGACAAATCTGCGCTATAAAAATTGCCTACCCTTTTCCACTTTCCCAACAAAACAACTTGGCTAAATGTGCCATGTGAATAAACATATTGTTCGTCAGTGGGCGTGTTATTTGCTTCTGACATGCCTCTGGCATTGGTAAAAGTGGTGCGTACAGGATTGTCTTCGGTTGTCTGACCAAAAGTTGCACACGAAAAAGAGAGCGCAAACAAGAATAAAATACTTTTCATTATATATTGGAGGTTGTTTGAATTTATAAAAAAGAAGGACAAAATAAGCTTAATGTGAATTTTCTCAAAAATACTTTTATTATTTTGAAAAATCATAAAATGTATAGAAAAGAGAAAAAAAAATGGTAAAAAAGTGTATATACTTTTATAAATACCTCATAAACAAGTCTTTATTATAGTAAATACCTTACTCAAAATATATATCAAAATAGCTACTGCAATACTTGTGCCAAACCTATTTTAAAGATAAATTAGTCCTTTATCTCGAAATTTTCCATAAAAAAATAGGATTTATAAATAAATTCTTAATTTTGGGGCGTAATTGGGTCAAATTTATTTTTTGCACGCTAATTACTTTTATTTGCACAAAAATATCTGATAATTTATACAATGAGTACAACAGTAATTACACTTATTACATTAGGCTTAGCCCTCTTTATCATCTTGACGGCTGCTGCTTATACAGTAGTATTGGAAAGGGTTCTTTCGGCGTGGATTCAACAACGTACCGGTCCTAACCGTGTAGGGAGTCCCGCTTCTGCAAAAATGATGATTGCAGCCAAAAACTCACTTTTCCTACGTTTTATCAATATTGGTTGGTTGCAACCTTTGGCAGACGTAATTAAATTGTTGCTCAAAGAAGACATTATTCCTGCTGGCGCAAATAAATTTGTTCACTTTCTTGCGCCCATGATTTCGGTTACAGTTGCCTTGATTACCATGGGCGTTATGCCTTTTGCAAGGGGCGTTCAAATTGCTGACATAAATATCGGGATTCTTTATACACTTGCGGCAACTTCAATTGGGGTGTATGGTGTTACGCTTTCGGGTTGGTCCTCAAATAGCAAATACTCTTTGTTGGGTGGACTTCGTTCTTCTGCACAAATGATTAGCTACGAATTGGCAATGGGTTTGGCGGTTGTGAGCATTATTTTGCTTACAAATGCTCGTGTTGATGGCACAGCTAACTATCTTTCGCTCAATACGATTGTAGAAACGCAAACAGGAAGTGGAATTTGGAATATCTTTTTGAATCCATTGGGCTTCTTGATTTTTGTAACTTGTACTTTTGCCGAAGCAAATCGTTCTCCTTTTGACTTGGTAGAAGCCGAGCAAGAATTGGTAGGTGGTTTCCACACAGAATATAGTTCGATGAAATTCGCTTTGTTTTTCGTAGCAGAATATCTACACGTAATCATGGGTTCTATGGCGATAATAACTTTATTTTTAGGGGGGTATGGCGGCATTGGCGAAAAAGCATTGGGGGTAACAGAATGGAGTGGCATCGCACAAGTAGCTTGGGGCTTAGGCTGGTTTGCGCTTAAAACATTCATTTTTATGTGTATTTTTGTATGGGTACGTTGGACACTTCCTCGTTTCAAATACACACAATTGATGGACATTGGTTGGAAAAAATTCTTGCCTTTGGCTTTGGCAAACTTGGTTTTGGTTGCTGGAGGCATCGCAGTTTGGTATAACTTTACAAAATAAAACACGCTAAAAGCGCAGATGAGAACAGATTTCGCAGATATTACTTTTTATCTGCGAAATCTTTTCATATATTTGCGAGGTGATTTTTAGGATAAAACATTATATAAACAGCCATGAAAAATTATCAAAATTATACACAGCAGCAAGGTATAAATACCGTTTTCCAGTATTTAGCTTTTTTACATACACCTGACGCACAAGCCATATTTTCAGAAATGGCAAATGACGATTTTGATATAAATTGGTATAATTGTGATAGTGAAAATGCGTCTGCTTTGAAAGCCCTTTTGCAAATGGCAAATATGTATCGTGCTATTCAACAAGATACACCCGAAATGTCCGTTTTTCTTCCCATTATGATTCAAAAAGGCTTTGAAAATGTAGTAAATCGTTTAGCAATGTATGAACGCCTTTTGGATAAATGGGCAAGTGACAAACTTTCTGCATCTCAAATAGAAACAGAGATTCTGAAAATAGCTATGTTACATAACAGAAGTCGAATGTCTAATTTGTATTATTCATGAAAATAAATCAAAGAGATATTGTCGAAGTATCTTTTCCACTGCCTAATGGCAAATTTTTGCGTCACCCCGCTATCAAACTATCATCTGCGAGAAATTATATATGGAATATCCTTCAAAAATTATCGAAAAAGCCATTCAAGAACTTTCGGGTTTGCCTGGTATAGGACGCAAAACGGCTTTGCGCTTGGCTCTGCACATTCTGAAACAGACCGAAGAAAAAGCCACAAGTTTGGGCGAAGCCATCATTTCTTTGCGAAAAGACATTAAATATTGCCAAAATTGTTATAATATTTCGGATTCCGACATCTGTAATATTTGCAGCAACATGCGCAGAGACAAAGAAATTTTGTGCGTGGTAGAAGATACAAAAGATGTAATTGCGCTTGAAGGCACACATCAATTTAATGGCATGTATCATGTGTTGGGCGGTGTTATCAATCCCATGATGGGCATTGGTCCTTCGCAGCTCAACATAGATTCATTGATAGAGAGAACACAAAAGGAAGGCATCAAAGAAGTTATTTTTGCGTTTAGTGCAAGCATAGAAGGCGACACAACCGCTTTTTATATTGCCAAAAAAATAACGCCTTTCGGGGTACGTGTCTCGAGCATTGCACGAGGCATTCCAATGGGTTTGGATTTGGAATACACAGATGAGATTACCTTGGGCAGGTCTTTGCTCAACCGTACCATCATTTCTTTGCCTACGTATGAATAATTTTTTTTGAAAAAAGTGCTAATAAAAACTAATTGCAGACAATATTGCCGATTTTAGCGCAAAGTCGCAAAGGTATAAAGGCGCAAAGAAAACAATATCAATACTTTAGTTCGGCGCAGCTCACTACGAGTGCGGCTTTGCTCCTTTTTTTCTTTGCGTGAAGATTATCTACTTATTTGTGAGTTGTTCCTAATATAAGAAAAATAGCCTTCAAACATAAATATAATAACATTAATTGTAACACTTTTTGCTTACAACAAAATGGCTTTCTCATAAAAACTTAAACCACAAAGTTCACAAAGAAAAACTAACACAAAGAACACAAAGTAGCCTATTTTTCTATCCATTTTTGTGTTCTTTGTGAACCCTTTGTGAACTTTGTGGTAAAATTAGATATTTTTATTAACGTATTTTTTTTATGAGAAAGCCATTCTTACAACAATCATAAAGATATACACACATTTATAATGGAAAAACCACATTTTATACATCTTTCTGCAACGGTTTCTGATACAGAAATGGGCGAAACACTCATTGGTATTTTGGGTGAGGCAGGCTTCACCACTTTTGAAGAAACAAATACAGGGATTTCAGCATATATCGCTGAAAATGAGTTTAATGCCGATTTAACGGCGGACTTAATGGCTTTGTATTTTGCCGAAAATCCAATTTCCTATACCACAGAAGTCGTTATTTCTGAAAACTGGAACGAAGAATGGGAGAAAAATTATCCTAATCTTTATATAGAAAATTTTTGTCAAGTGTTGCCCTCTTTCCGCACGCCATTAGAGGGTTTTGAGCATACCATTATCATAGACCCAAAAATGTCTTTTGGCACAGGGCATCATGACACCACACAAATGGTAATGTTGCATTTGAAAGACATGGACGTACAAGGGAAAAAAGTGATGGACATGGGCTGTGGCACTTCTCTTTTAGCAATTTTGGCAGAAAAATTAGGGGCTTCTGAACTTGATTGTATAGACATAGACCCTTGGTGTGTAGAAAATTCTACCGAAAATGTAGCCTTAAATCATTGCAAAAATATTACTTTACTTTTGGGGGGTGCAGAGGTAATTCCTGCCGAAGCGCAATATGATATTTTTCTTGCCAATATCAACCGTAATATTTTGATGGCTGATGGCGCACTTTATGCACCACACATTCCGAGTGGCGGACAGTTGGTGTTGAGTGGTTTTTATGAGGAGGATATACTTATTTTACGTCCCTTTTTTGAAAGCCTAAACATGACATTTGTTTCGCAAAAAGTGCAAAACAAATGGGCAAGTCTGCGTTTTGAAATGCAGTAAAAAATCGTATCTTTGCAACAAAAATATAACTTATGTCAAGTTTCAGTAGCTTCAAAACCTTAGAAGATGCACTTACGCATTTTAATATTGTCTCAAAAATGGATAACATTCTTTTTGCAGAAAAAGAATGTGTCATATCGCCCTATTTAGTCGAAGAATTAGCTTTTACGCTCAAAGAAACAGCCTATAACATATCAGAAGCTGCTATTTGTGAGGCAATTATTTATCCTATCCTCAAAGAAGTTTGGAAAAACTTCACAAATAGTTTATTTCTTTGGAGTCATCGTTCTTTGTCCAAAAAATCGAAAAATTCAGGGATTCCTGATTATATCATTGCAAAACGTTCTCCTTTAGGAAAAGGAGTGATGGATATGCCTATGTTGGTGATGATAGAAGCCAAAAAAGACGATTTTGACGAAGGCTGGGGGCAATGTTTGGCGCAAATGCACCTTGCACAACAACTTAGTAACCATGAATATACGATTTATGGCATTGTTTCCAATGGCGATATGTGGCAATTTGGTTATTTAGAAAATACTACCCTAACGCAAAATATGGATAGAATCTCTATTAGTAATTTGCAAAAATTATGTAATACCTTATATTTTATATTTGAAACCTGTGAGAAACAATTGAAATAAGCTACTTTTTCCCCATTTTTCCCGTTTTAGCATAAACAAAACTTTCCATGAGACAACATATTACGAATTATCTCTTGTTGGGGCTATTGGCAATCATGCCCCTTTTTATTTCTGCACAAGATGCGAAATTTGAAGAAAATGCCATTTTCGTCAAACTGAAAAAAGGGACAGATGTTTCTGTTTTGCTTAAACGAGGTAGATGCGGTGACCGAGTATTTGATGAAGTGTTGCAAGTTTATTCTGTGCTTGGGCTGCAACCTGTTTTTCATGCAAAACATGAGAACTTGAAAGATATTTATGAACTCTCTTTTTATGATTCAAAAGACAGAGAACCTTTGCTCAAAACGCTTTCGGCACAGCCTTATATAGAATATGCAGAGAAAATTCCTGTGTATTCCGTAGATTATATGCCAAATGATTATACGGCAAATTCGCAATATTATATAGATAAAATTAATGGACCTGCGGCTTGGGATTTGACAAAAGGAGATACAAATGTGGTGATTGCTGTCATAGATAATGCGGTTTGGATAACACACCCCGATTTGAGTGCCAATATCTTTCGCAACTGGGCAGAATTGCAGGGTATAAATGGCTCAGA
>JAAFHL010000101.1 GCA_013298365.1 Bacteroidota bacterium
CGTTATCTAAAATTTATTATGCTTTTGGGCATGATAAGTACTTTGATGCTATAAATTCTGCCAATTTTCTGCCAAAAAAGTACCCAAATTTTCCAACGCCAAAGGGATTTTCCAATTTACTCGATTGCGAGGCTCTACATAATTGGAAATGCTACGGAACGCATAAAAAGGCAGTTTTTCCATTGCCATTACCTGGAAAAAAGCAGCCCCTTCCATGGTTTCTATCTGCTTATTCCAACGCTTTTCACAAGCCAAAATACTTTCCTTTTCGCCATGTACCGTATTGACAGTCAATGCGTTTACTTTTTTTATAGGAAAAGGAGAAGGCTTAGCTTGCAGCATTGTATTATATAAAAGTGGCTCTTTTGAAATCGGAAATCCTATTTTTTCCATGTCCAAAAAATTACCATTGTCTTCTGCTCCCATTTCCGAAAAAGTATCTTCTACCACCTCAACCACTTCTCCCAAAGCGATATTTCTATCAAAACTACCCGCAATGCCCATATTTATCACCAAATCAGGGCGGTTTTGGGCAAGATATTTTCCCAAATGATAGGCAGTATTGACCATGCCAATTCCTGTATGCAGAAACTGGACATGGTTTTTTTTTATTTTTTCACGCAGATACGCTGTTTCAAACGCCGTTGCTGCTACAACCAAGATTTTTGACATAGCATATTAACCGATTGCTGCGAGTAATTGCAACTCCATTTCATCTGTTCCTGCAACATCAATACGGTTTTTTAGCCAAGCCAAACGAGCCTGATTGAGGATATTTCCCCCATCATGTAGGTAAGACCAGAGTGCTTCTACCCAAAAACTTGTCCATTCATGGGCATTGTCTCGCCCCTTAAAGCTGTCTTTTAAGGTAAATAAAAACTCAGCTTCGGAGTCGGAAATCTTGCCATCAGCAAGCATCGCCTGCTGCATATTTGCTACTTGCGCCGCCGAAATGCCGCCCGAAAGCAGCAAAGTATCCTGAAAAATGGATAGTAATGACATAATTTTGATGATTATTTTTTGGCTTTTAATGCGTCTAATTCTGCTTGTATGGTTGCTAATTTCGCTTTTTCAGTAGCTAAATTGGTAACTTGTTCGGCTTGTGAAGCCTTGTTTTTTTCGATTTTTTCTTGTGTTTCTTTCAAGGTGATTTGCAACACATTTGCTTCTTTTTCGAGGGCTTTGCCTTTCAATTCCACTTTTTCAATGGCTTTGTTTTGGTCTTGAATTGCCTCATTTTTTTCATAAATTTGGATTTCTAAGGGCAAACCTGCCAACAATTTTTTTGCATTATCAATTTCGGTAGGATTTTGAGCAGAAGTAAGAAATTCATTTGCTGCATTTGATACAAAAAGGGTAACTCTTGTGTTACGTTCATCGTTTTTGGCTGCCTTTTCTACTTTATAGCCATAATTTAAGCCATTAGACGAAATATAAGGAAAAACAACTCCTTCAAAAATGCGGGTATCTCCATCTGTCTTGCCTTTGATTTTTGTGCCTGATTTAAACATTTCAGCCACAACCGGTTCTACACTTTTGATGTTATTTGGCAAAGTAATCATTACGGCATTTACACCCAGTGTTTTTTTGTTGAAATCTGCTTTAGTTTCTTCTGCATTTTGTGCAAAAACCAAAGCCCCGAAGCCTAGCAGGAGAATACTTGTGAAAGTTAGCTTTTTCATTGATTGAGAATAATGTTGAAGTATGAATGTGCAATAATTCGCTTATTGTAGCGAATTAACGGCAAATATCGTTATTTTTTTGGAGATTAGCGCAAAATAGCCTAAGATTGCATGATAAAACAGAAATAGCCATTTTACGTTTGGGGCAGTGTAAAAAATTAGCCTCATATCGTAAGTTGAATAGCGGCTAAATTTATTTAACATTTATAAAAAAACAGTGGATTTCATCATTAATTATTTTTCGCACATTCCTGCTGATTGGCAGGAATTCACTTCGCAACCTGGCAAGTTTTTGCCTATCATTGGCATGTTGATTATATTAGAAAGCCTTCTTTCTATTGATAATGCGGCAGTTCTTGCTACAATGGTGCGAGATTTACCCAAAGAACAAAGAAATAAAGCCCTAAAATATGGCATTGTAGGAGCATACGTTTTTAGGGGGATATGTCTTATTTTAGCCAATTTATTGATACAAGTATGGTGGCTCAAACCTATTGGCGGGATTTATTTGATATATTTGGCGATAGATTTTTTCAGAAAACAAAGTAATGCCTCAAAAGAAGACGATATTGAAGAAGTGTTAGAGCATTTGGACAAAGATTTATCTGATTTAGAACTTGCAGAAATGCCAGCGTCTGAGGTAAAAGAATCAGAAGAAGCCAAAAAGAAAAGCTGGATATACAATATGACGATTGGTTTGATAGGTAATTTCTGGGCAACCGTTTTGATGATAGAAGTCATGGACTTGGCTTTTTCATTAGATAATGTATTTGCTGCTGTGGCTTTTACCAAAAATATTTTTCCGATATGGATAGGCGTATTTATTGGTATTTTGGCGATGCGTTATGTGGCACAAGCTTTTGTGAAACTCATGGAGCGTTTTCCCTTCTTGGAAACAGCAGCTTTTGCGGTGATTGGTTTATTAGGGGTAAAATTATCCTTAGCCTTATTTACACATTTTATGCCAGGTACATCTTTTACGGAAACCGTAGAAAGTGAAACGACTGATGCAATTGTTTCGCTGCTGACGGTACTTATATTTGTAGTCCCTATCGCTACTTCTTATTTATTTGGCGTGCCGAAAAGAAATACCTAAATGAATATTTATCAACGTATTTGCACATCTGCTCTTACCTGCTTGCTATATCTTTTCTTGTGTAGTTTTCAAATCAACTACCAAGCGATGCGGCAGGCAGGTATGGGAAATGTGGGTACAGGGTGGATATTAGATGCAAGCAGTGCGTTTTACAATCCAAGTGCTTTGGCTTTGCAGTATAACAATAATATTCAGATAGGGGGCTTTGCGATACAAAGATATGTGGCATTTCAGGCACAATTTCCAAATGCCTATTCCACGCTGATGAATCCGAGTTTACAAACCCCCCTTTATGGTTATGCGTCTTTTCATTTTACCCGAAATTCGCCTTTTGCCTTTGGCATAGCGATAAACACCCCTTTTCATAGTAATGCCGACTGGGAGTCAGATTGGAAGGGGCGTTTTATTGTACAAAATCATACGATTTCTACTTTGGCAATACAGCCTACTTTTGCTTTTCGCTTCAATGAGCATGTGAGCATTGGGATTGCACCTATTTTCTGCTTAGGTAGCTATACGCACGCTCAATCTATCCAAATTCTGCTACCACAAAGCGTTGATGGAGGAATTGAATTTGCGGCAACGGGTAGCGGTTGGGGCGGGAATGTGGGTATTATGTATCGTCATAGTGAGCGTTTTTCCGCAGGGGCAAGCTATAGAACAGCCATAGATATGCGATTTAAGAAAGGACAAGTGAGTTTTAATGTGCCAACAAGTGCCAAAAACTATTATCCTAATCAGCCTTTTATTACAGATTTTCGCTTACCAAGTGTATTGAGTGTAGGCATGACTTATCGCCCTAGCACAGGTATATTAATTGCTGCTGATGTAAACTATATGACGTGGAATGTATTTGATTCGCTCAACATTGCCTACAAAACCCAAGACGAAAATTACAATGGTTATACAGAAGTCATGAATTTTCGGAATAGTTATAGCACAAAATTGGGGGTAGAAATGATACCTTTGCGCAGTATAGCCCTACGTGTAGGTGGAAATTTTACCCTTTCTCCTGTGCGAGATGAATATGTATCGCCTTCTTATCCTGATGCCAATAAAATTGCTTTAACGGCTGGGGCAGGTCTTATTTTAGGGCAAAAATTGTATATAGACATAGCAGCAGAGTATGGCTTTACGGGGGATAGAACGGCACTTTACAAGCAAGCTGTTTTTGCGGGCGTGTATAAAGCCAATAGTTATATGGGTGGAATAGGGGTACGATATGCTTTTTAGGATAAAAAGCAGCTTGATTCTATGATATTTTTCCTGCTGTAACGAAAAAAGTGCTGGAAATAGCGAAAATGCGAAAAAGAGTGTCATTGTGAGCCGTTCAGCGCAGCTCACTGACCACCAAATTTCGTTGTTTTTTCGTAGCGAAGCGGAAAAAATGAAATTTGAGCGAAGCAATCGTACAATGCTTAACGAGCAACAACTTTCTTTGTCTATTTTTGCACTATACTTTTCATAGAAGTCTTCCAAAAGTCTTTGGAAAAGTTGAAATAATAGACGTATAATTATTTTCATTTATTCACCTGCCACTTTTTTATCATGACAAATCGCCGTACCTTTTTACGCAGTACAACTCAAGCCCTTGTAAGTTCTTTTATGGCTTTTAATATGAGCGCAGAAGTAGTTGCACAAAACCAAATTGCGCCCCTTACTTTGAATAATAAAGTGGATTGGGAACAAGTAAGGGACTTATTTATTCTCTCAAAGAAAAAAACATATTTTAACACAGGTACAATCGGGGTTTCTCCCAAGTCTGTGCTAGATATGGTTTATGAACAAATGCTAAAAGTCGAAACGACAGGTGAATATGGCAAAATACATGGGGTGCGTAGCCAGATTGCCAGTTTTGTGAAGGTCTTAGATTCCGAAATTTGTCTTACTTCTAATACGACAAGTGGCATTAATATCGTTGCACAAGGGATTCGCTTCAAAAGAGGAGATGAAATTATTATCACAAACCAGGAACATGTAGGTAATGCCCTGCCGTGGTTGCAAACAGCAAAGGTCAAAGGTTTGAAAGTGAAGGTATTAGCACTTGCACCTACCGCAGAAGAAATCTTACATAATTTGCAGAAATTATTTTCACACAAAACAAAAGTAGTTGCTGTTCCCCATATTACTTGCACTACAGGGCAGGTTCTACCCATAAAAGAAATCGCAACTTTGGCGCATAAACAAGGTATTTTGCTGTTTGTAGATGGTGCGCATGGGCCTGGCATGTTGTCGCTAAACCTTACAGATTTGGGCTGCGATTTTTATGCGGCTGCTTGTCATAAGTGGATGCTTGGACCAAAAGGAACGGGATTTTTGTATGTCAATCAAAAACAACAAGAAAACCTGATTCCCTGTTTTGTAGGTTCTGGTTTTGGCGGCGATTGGTCGGTAACAAACAAGGAGGGGTATTTAGGCAAATTTATAGATAGCGCAGAACGTTACGAATATGGCACGCAAAATACGGCTTTATGGTTGGGGGTAGCAGAAGCCGTTCGATTTATGAATGAATTGGGGAGGGAAAATATTGAAAAGAGGATAAAAGATTTAAGCGAATACTTGAAATTACATCTACTTGATATTCAGCAAGATAAAATAGATTTGCTCACTCCAGGTGAATCAGGTTCTTGGGCGGGCATACAAACCTTTCGCCTAAAAAATATTTCGCATGACGATTTTGCAGAAAAAGCGATGTCTCAAAATATCCGAGTTCGAAAAGTAAATGAATCAAATTTGAATGCAATTCGCATTTCTACCCATATTTATAATAGTTATGGCGAAATAGACCAGTTGATTACTTTAATTAAAGCATGTAGCATGATTCGATAAGCTAAAAAAGGGTAACCATGGGAATATTTAATGACTCGTAGATGTTATCATGAGTTAAGTTGAATCGCAACGTAACTAAAAACGATAATTACGTAGAAAAACGCTATTTTTCTGAGTAATAAGGCTTATTTTTACAAAAACGACAATATATTTGTATCGTAATCACAAAAACGCCTATCTTAGCTGCGTAAAAAAACAGTATTACCATTTTATTCATTCATTACACGCACATTTATTTATGACAAAAACGTACAAATTGAGTATTTTTCGCAAATTTGTTATTTTATTCGCTTTATTGAGCTTCTCGCACCTGTGGGCGCAAACGATTACTTTCAAAGGTACAGTAACGGATAAGGCAAAGCAGCCTATCGCAGGTGCGGAAATTGCTGTAGCCGATGGCGAAACGGGTGGGATTACAGATGATGCAGGGGCATTTTCTATTCCTTTTGAGAAAAATAATCGGACAAGTATCAAAATTTTAGTAATTTTCCCTGGTTACAGTGATTATGAGGAAATCCTCTCTTTAGGCACAGAAACAGAGATAACAAAAAACCTTGTCATGGTCAATGCCTCTACAAAAGAGGTGGTGATTACCGCTTCTAAGGGGGGCGCACAACAAGAGTCAAAAGATGTAACTGTTTCGATTCAAGTAGTGAAACAGCAAAACATTGATTTACAAGCTACACCAAACATTGACAAAGTGATTGTGCAAACACCTGGGGTAGATAACTTAGACGGACAGTTGAGTATTCGGGGTAGTTCGGGTTTCTCGTATGGGGCTGGAAGTCGTGTTATGGTGTTGTTAGATGGATTACCTTTGATAAATGGAGATGCAGGTGGTGCGGAGTTAGGCATGGTTCCTGTGGACAATATCGCACAAGTGGAGGTGTTGAAAGGCGCAAGCTCTGTGTTATATGGTTCTTCGGCTTTGGGGGGCGTAATCAATATCATTACAGGTGATGCTTCCGAAAAACCACGTACTTCTGTTCGTATTCGTCAAGGTTTTTTTGATGCACCTCGCAACAAAGATTTGGACTGGGATGGCACTTCATCGGCTTATTTTGCTTCTGCTCACTTATTTCATCAGCGCAAAGTAGGGGATTTCTCTTTCACTGCGCAAACGGATTTAATCAAAGAATCGGGCTATCGTTATGGCACAGATAAAGAAGAGATTCGTGCGATTTTGCACACTCGTTATCAGCCTAAAAAATTGAAAGACCGTTTGCAAGTAGGCATAAATGTTTCTTTCCGCCAAGATTCAAGTGGAAATAGTGTGTTTTGGGACAAATATTTACCCACAACTACACAAGTAGTTTCAGGTACAGACACCTCGTATATCAATCAAGGGGGTGCGCTTACGCCTGGTAAACAAGCAGGTGTATTTCGTAAACAGCTTAATTCTCGTATCGCAATTGACCCTTATATCAAATATTTGACCGATAAAGGCAATATGTATTGGTATAGAAGTCGCTTTCTCCGCAGCATCAATACCACAAATACGGGACAAAGTTCGCAATCTTATGTAGTATATAATGACTTTTTGTATCAAACCATGTTGCTCAAAAAGATTTCTTGGGTTACGGGGGCAACCGTTACGTATGCACAAACAAATTCGCCAGAGCTTTACAATGGTTCCTATGGGCAGCTTTTTTCAGGTGTTTATACACAACTTGATGGAAAGTTTTTGAAATCTAAAAACTATGAAACGGGTCGTTTGAACCTTAGTGCTGGAGTAAGGCTTGAATCGGCAAAAACCAATATTTATGAGATTTCAAATGAAGGCAGCGTTTCGGATACGCTTAGAAATATTTATGCCCAAAATACACCTTTGATAGAAAAACGTAATACTCGCCCTGTGGGACGTGTTGGCGCAAACTTTGCCGTTGCAAAAGGGACAAATATACGTGCATCTTGGGGACAGGCTTTTCGTGTGCCTTCGATAGCAGAGTATTTTGCTGCCGTAGGTGCTGGTGGTGTAACGGTTGTGCCAAATCTAAATCAAGCAAATCCGAATCGAATTGTAAAACCTGAGCGAGGATCTAGCATAGAATTGGCTTTGCGTCAAGGGTATGCCTTTGGTAGCAGCGTTACACGTAAGTTTCAAGGCTATGTAGATGTTGCAGGTTTTCAAATGAATTTCAATAACATGATGGAATTTGGCTTAGATGCCTTGAAGTTAGATTTTAACAATATCAGCAATACAAAAACCTTTTTCTCTACGCGTAATGTCGCAACGGCACAAATTACAGGGGTAGAAATCACTACGATGAACAGCTATGACGATAAACAAAGAGATTTTCACATTGTCTTTTCGGGTGGTTGGACATATTTGAATCCTATCAACAAAAAAGCTGTTGCTCCTGAAAAACAACTGGATATTTCGTATTTCAATATTGCAGATTATAGCCCAGGTAGTACAACTCCTGCAAGCGTTGCAATCACAAATGTATTTGCTATGCAAGCGGCGGTTGATTCAGTAGAAAAAGGACTATTGACTGACGCACCTAAATACCTCAAATATCGTAATCGTAATTTGATTCGTGCAACTTGTAGTGTCGGGTACAAAAAAGTAGGTTTGACTACAAACTATCGCTATCGTAGCTATATGCAGACTTTAGACCAATATTTGTATTTGGTAGTAGGCGATATGGGGTATTTTAGAGATAAACACAGTAAGGGAGAACATGTTTTTGACTTCATTGGGTCTTATAATATGACAGAACAAAGCATGATTTCTTTGGTGGTAGATAATGCTTTCAATGTAGAATATTTCTTGATTCCAGGTACTTTGGCGCAGCAACGTAGCTTTACCTTGCAATACCAAGTGAAATTCTAAAGAAGGTTTCTGTTTTTCGTATAATATAACGGCTATCCTGAAATATATTCGGGAGAGCCGTTTTGTTTAGGGTATTTCAATTTCAATTACAGCGATTTCAAATACTGCTCTAATTCAATACTTTCTGCGATATTGTATTTCTTTCGCAAACGATATTGACTTTTTCGCACTCCTTCTAAGGAAATGCCTAATACATTCGCAATTTCATTTTTATTTAATCCCAAATGAAGCAACACAATCATACGAGATTCTGCTTGCGACAGGTTGGGTAAAGCTTCATTTAGCCTTTGCATAAAAGTAGGATAAACCCTTTCAAAATGTCTTATATAAGTTTGCCAGTCATCTTCCGTTAAAATTTTCTTTTCGCTGAGAGCTAACTTATTTTGCTCATATTCATCTTGTGAAATCCCTAAAGCATTTTTGTGTAAAGCTGCCAGGCGGTACTCCATTTCCCCAATGATTTGACTCTTATTCCGAATATTTTCTATAAAATCAGCTAATTTTTGTTTATCTCTTTCCATTTCTTTTACTTGCAAAGCATGTTTTATCTCTAGCAATTGCTTGCTTGATGCTAATAAGACATTTTCTTGTTCGAGCAACAATCTTTTTTGGCGGTTGCCATAGAGTATCCAAATACCTAAAAATAAAATCATGATAGAAGCCAATACAGTAATCAAAGCCTGAATTTGCAAACCTCTTTTTTGATATGCCAATTCCTTGATTTTCAATTCTTTTTCCGCTGTTTCATAGCGTACATTTACGTCTTCTACAATCATCATTCTTTCTGCCGAGAAAATAGAATCTATAAAACGCCGGGTTTTTCGGAAATAATTTAGTAAAAAAACATCTCCCGACTGCTTCAAACTCACCACTACTAAGCTGTCACAAATTTTCATATTTGCCTTGATTCTCATCTTTTGGGTTTGTTCATCTAAGGTCGTCAAATAAAGTTGTTTTGCTTTTTCGGTTTCACCCATAGCAAGATAACAATTTGCAATATTGGTATTTATTTTGGAACTAAGTCCAAGGTTTTGTTGTGCATTGCTCATGGCTAATGCCTGTTCTAAGGAATTAAGTGCCTTTTGATACTCTCTTTGTGCCATATAAGCTATCCCTGTTGTCCAATATATTGTTGCATATTGTCGTTCATCTTTTAGGGTAGATGCAATCTTAAAAGCCCTTTCCGCTGCCCACAAAGCACTGTCTCCATTGCCAAAATCGCTATACGCACTCGACAAATAGGTCAAATAACTCGCAAGGGTGCTGCTATCTTTTTGAACTGCCATTATATCAACACTTTTTGCAGCAGATTCTTTCGCTTTTTGATAATTTCTAAGTTTTGTATAAATGCCTGACAACTCCATCATAATATTAGCAGCGTTGAAAACCTCTCTTTTAGGGTTGTAAGACAAGGCTTTATGAAAATAGGATAAAGCTTGTGGGAAATTGGAATTCTCTGTATAACAAGCCCCCAAAATTTGTGCAGAACTCGACATTAAGGTGCTATCATTGAGCTTTTTAGCCAAATCAAAGCCCCTATTAACATTAAGCATTGCACTATCCACTTTTCTAAAAGCGATATAGGCTTGCCCTTTTACCAATAAGGTATAGCCATGTAATACCTCATCATCTTTCCCAAAAGCAGAATCCACTTTTTCTATGGTCTCAAAAGCGATATTAGGCGGCTGATTATTCAGTAAATTCATCAAATTGATAGAAAGTACCTTTATTTCATCTTTCGTTTTTGCACTGTCTTTGATGGTTTGAATCCAAGTATCTAGCTTACTACTCAGAAATAGATTGTTAATGTGCCTCAAATCACCACCATTTCTGCTTTTGGAGGAATCGGTTTTCGTTTGGCAGCCTGATAAATATACAATAAAGATGAAGCTGAATAAGAATGGATAATTAAAATAAGTCATGAAAATATGTAAAAGATTGCTGGGCAAAAGTAGTAAAAATAATAACACTTACTAATTTTCATTTTTAATATTAATCCATCGCTATTGCTTCTAAATATGATTTTTTTCGTAGTTTTGTAACTAATATTTTGGTTACGTTCAAAAGAGTAGACCTACTGTGCCGTAGGCACAAAATATCTGTAGAAATATGAGATATTTTCCCCATTTTATCGTTTTTTTCGTGCTTGCACGAAAAAATAAGTGGGATAGAGGGGGCGATTTATCCTTTTTTACCGATATTTTATCCTTACGGGATAGTAGAAAATATAATGGTCTCTACTTTGGAACGAAACTAATATTTTAACCATAAAACCATGTTTACATTTGATTTTTCTCAAGACTATTTCTTAGAAAATGAGCAGGTTATGCTTCGTCCACTCATGATACAAGATGTACAAAACTTGCAAGAATTTGCGCTTTATGAGCCTGATATTTGGAAATATTCGCTTGTACCTATCAATGACGTATCTGATTTGAAAGGCTATATAGAGATGGCTTTGGCTGCAAAACAGAGTGAAAAGGAATATCCTTTCATTGTTTTTGACAAAAAACAACAAAAATACGCAGGCTCAACTCGTTTTTATGACATTCAACTCCAAAATCAAAGCCTGCAATTAGGTTATACTTGGTATGGAAAAGCCTTTCAAGGGCACAGGTTTGAATAAACATTGTAAGTTTCTGCTATTGTCTTTTGCGTTTGATGTTATGGGTATAGAAAGGGTAGAATTTAGGGCAGACAACAATAATGCGAGGAGCATTGCCGCCATGAAAAGAATCGGCTGTACGGTAGAAGGGGTATTACGAAATCATCTTCCTTTGCCACAACCACAAGGCGGCAGGAGAGATAGCATTATTTTGAGTATTTTGAAAAAAGAATGGGATAATGGCTTGAAAGAGCAATTATCCCAACAACTTGTTTATTAACAGTTTATTCTGCAAAACGTTTGTCTTTCAAAAAATCATTGTCTGTAAGTGTCCTTAGAAAAGCAATAATATCTGTTTTTTCGGTTTCTGAAAGTGGAATACCAAGCACGCCATTTTGATTCAAAATAGGGTCTAAATTAGGCGTGTTTTCTACGTTATTTGCATAAAAATTCAGTACCGCCGTAAGTGAAGAAAGTCCGCCATTGTGCATATAAGGTCCTGTCTTTTCGATGTTGCGAAGCGTAGGCACTTTAAATTTGTATTTATCAGCAGGATTGAGCGTAATGTGCATACGTCCCGAATCTGATGTAACTGGGCGACCATTGTTGCGAAAAGAATAATCTGTAAATAAATCGCCACTATGACAAGTTGCACACTTTTGGGTAAATACTTGCAAGCCACTTAGTTCGGATTGTGTCAAAACTTCTCCTTCACCTCGAATATATTTGTCATAACGAGAATTTGCAGAAACCAACATTTTCATAAAATGTGCGAAAGCTACGCCCATTTTTGCCGTTGTGATGTCGCTTGTATCCTTCACATCTGGGAACGCTGCCTTAAACATATCAGGATATTTGGGGCTACGACGAATCTTGTGCATCACATGGCTCAATTCTTCTGCCATTTCTACAGGATTTTCAATGGGTGCAAAAGATTGTAAGTCCAAATGTCCTACACCACCGTCCCAAAAGAAAGTGGTCATCCATGCCAAATTTTGAATGGCAGGTGAGTTACGATTTCCTACCAAACTATTTACCCCATGGCTAATATCATGCCCATCATGTGCAAAGGCAGCATTCTGTTGATGACAAGAGCCGCAAGAAATGCTACTATCTACGGACAACATCGGGTCATAGAACAAGGCTTTCCCCAAATCAAAAGACTTTGCTGTCGGTTCGCCCGTATAAACGGTTGTTGCTGGAAAATTTGCAGGCACAGCAAATGGCTTAAAGATAGGTTCTTCGGGACAGTTATCTTTGCAATCTGTACCACAAGCTGTTATATTTAACAGTACCAAGCCTATCAAACATTTTACAAAAGTAGAAATTTTTTTGCGCATAAATTGTGAATTGAAAATGATGGAACGATTTCATACACATTAACGAAAAAATAGACAAAATGGCACTAAACAAGGGTAAGTATTTTTTGAGAAAATAGTAGTACTACTCTATATTAAGGGTGTTTTGGCTTTAGCCAAAGAGGTAGATTCTTTGGCTAAAGCCAAAGTACCAGAATAGGTATTATAAAAAAAAACCCCCGCATATAGCGGAGGCTGTCACCCTAACATGAAAATCCTTTTAAAACCCTTTTTGCTATGAAACCCATGACAAAGATGCAGGGTTTTTATAAGACTACCAAATTTTTTTTGTGAAAAAAGTGTGAAAATGACTGAAAAATGAGAAATAACTTTGTTTGTAAAATCATGAATTTCTTATGAGTTGATTTTCAAGAGATTACAAATCTACTTTTTTTAGGAAA
>JAAFHL010000102.1:0-9125 GCA_013298365.1 Bacteroidota bacterium
AAAGAGCCTTGCGAAAAGCATATCAGGGGCAATAAAAATGATATGTAAAGTATAATTTTATGCATATTTTTGTTTTTTCCTTAGAAAATAAGAAGAAGAATTTCGGGGCAAAGATAGGGAAAATAGTTTGATATTTGGGTGGTAAAATATGTTGTGATTTATGGAAAATCTGCTATTTCATAGCCTAAGGTTCAATCCGTAGGTTATAAAATAGCAGATTTTGCTTTCATCATGTCGCTTTTGCGTTGCGGTTTTACATAGAAATAACTAGTTTTTCTTCGCTCTTTGCATCGGATTCTCTCCTCCCCCTTGGTCCCAACGTCCAGCACTTCCTCCTTTATAGATTTGGAGACGAGAAGGTTGCTGACGTGGAGGCCAATAATTATTTTCCGTATTTATATCTGCTGTCTCCAAATAAGGGTCAAGTACAATGCTTTTTACTTCTTTGGCAAAGGGAAAAACCTTTGTAAATTTTTCGCTATTGTATCGCCACACTTCTACCGGAATCCGCTTGATTTCCTTCGTTCCATCTGCAAATTCAAATTCCACAATCACAGGCATTACCAAACCGCCCTTATTTTTGAAAGTTATTTCATAAAAATTGTAACCTGCATCTAATAGCTTTTTATCTTCCTCAGAAAGCGTATTCAAATAGTTTTGATATTCTTGCTTGTCTTTTTTATCGACAGCATAAGGATTATATTGGGTATAAAAATCCACAATCGCAGAATCTTTTTGCATTAAATTAGGCAAAATAGAAGCCTCATGGCGTTTTTGCGAAATGTATTCAGGCGAGTTTTTGAGTTGTTGTTCTGCCAAAGGCTTTTCAATTTCAGGATTTTGTGTACTGGGTTTTAGCCATTTGACTTCTGCCATTTCGATTTCTACATTGTCAATCGTATAAAACCAGCCCCACCAAAACCAATCCAAATCTACCGCAGAAGCATCTTCCATCGTGCGAAACAAATCGGCAGGCGTAGGGTGCTTATATGCCCAACGGCGACAATATTCCTTAAAAGCATAGTCAAAAAGCTCACGTCCCATCACCGTTTCCCGCAAAATATTCAACGCTGTGGCAGGTTTTCCGTAGGCATTGTTGCCAAATTGCAACAATGATTCTGAATTTGTCATAATTGGCACCATGGTATTCTTGTCGCCTTTCATATAATCGGTCATTTTCCACGCAAATCCCCTGCGAGAAGGATAGTTTTTCTCAAATTCTTGCTCTGTCAAAAACTGCACAAAAGTATTCAAACCTTCGTCCATCCATGTCCATTGTCTTTCGTCAGAATTGATAATCATCGGGAAAAAGTTATGTCCGACTTCGTGAATAATCACCCCAATCATCGCATATTTTGTTCCTTCTGAATATGTACCATCAGCCTCTGGACGACCGCCATTGAAGCAAATCATCGGATATTCCATGCCAATGTTTTTGGTATGCACCGAAATCGCCACAGGATAAATATAGTCAGTTGTGTATTTGGAATAGGTGCGAATGGTATGCGCCACTACACGAGTCGAATATTGCTCCCACAAAGGATTTCCCTCTTTGGGATAATACGACATAGACATGATTTTTTTGCCCGAAACGTCCGTAGCCATTGCGTCCCAAATAAACTTGCGAGAGCTGCAAAATGCAAAATCACGCACATTTTCTGCTTTAAAGTTCCATGTTTTTGTGGTAGAAAGTTTATTTTTCTCCGCCTCTCTTGCCTCTTTTTCGGTAACAATGATAATAGGTTTGTCATACGTTTTATTTGCCAACTCCCAACGCTTTTTTTGTTCGGGAGAAAGAATGTCATTTGCATTCGCCAAAACGCCTGTTGCGCCAATGACATGGTCAGCAGGAACGGTAATATTCACATCATAATTGCCAAAAGTCAAAGTAAATTCCCCTGCACCCAAAAACTGCTTATTTTGCCAGCCCACAGTTTCGGTATAGACACACAAACGAGGGAAAAATTGTGCAACCGTATAAAGGTAGTTTTTATCTTCGGGAAAATATTCATAGCCCGAGCGACCACCTACTTTGTCTCTGTCATTCACATTATACCACCATTTTATATCAAAACTGTATTTTGTACCAGGCATAAGTGGCATAGGCAAATCAATGCGCATCATCGTTTTATTTACCGTATATTTCAAGGGCTTTCCATCAGTTGTGCGCACATATTCAAGTTTAAACCCACCATCATAATCATTTGTTAATAAACGATTTATATCATTAAAATATGCACGTCCTTCCGAAATCGTACCTGTACGAGTAAGGGCAGCATCAGAGTTTTTTTCAAATAAATTTTGGTCTAATTGCAGCCACAAATACGTAAGCACATCAGGCGAGTTATTGAAATAGGTAATCGTTTCTGTACCATCAAGTCGTTGATTGTTGTCATTGATGGTAATATTCATTTTGTAATCGGCACGCTGCTGCCAATACGCATGACCTGGCGCACCCGAAGCGGTGCGATAAGAGGTAGGGGTAGGCAATTCTTCTTCTAATTGCTTAAAAGGGTCTCTTTTTACGTTTCCCGTAGAGCCAGTTTGGGCAAAGAAAGTGTTGGAAAAAAATAAGAGAAAAATAAAAAATGAAATTTTTGACATAAAAAATGTAATTGTTAAAACGGAAAAATATTGGAAAAATGCGTTAGTCGCAGAATTAAAAAGCAAAATTACTTTTTTGAAGGGAAAAAGAGAGAACATAAAAAGGTAAAAATCATCAAAAAGGGTTTAACCCCTGACTTTTGCAGATATAAGTGCCAATTTTACCACAAAGCCTACCTTTTTTTGGGAAAAGCTACACATCTGCCAAAAAATTTCTACTTTTGTCAAATAAAACAGACAAAAAATATGCGTTTTTTACTACTCATTTCGCTTTGCTTGCTCGGCTTGCCGCTTTGGGCGCAAATTTCAGACGATTTTTCTGACGGAAATTTCTCCGCAAACCCTGCTTGGTCGGGCAGTACAAGCCTATTTCAAATAAGTGCTGCACAAGAATTGCAGTCTAACGGGACAGTTGCGCCTGATACTTTGTATCTTTCTACCCCAAATACACAAATTGCCAATACAGAATGGCGTTTTCGGGTGAAATTGGGTTTTGCGCCAAGTTCTACGAGCTTTGCGAGAATTTATCTTGTGTCTGACCAAGCCGATTTGACGCAGGCTTTGAACGGCTATTATATACGTGTGGGAACAACGGGCAGTAGCGATTCTTTGGAGTTATTCAAACAAACAGGAATGGTTCATGTTAAAATTGCAGGAGGCGTTGCAGGAAATGTAGCCACAAATCCCGATGTTAGGGTAAAAGTTACCAGAGATAATACAGGAAATTGGGCGGTTTTTTCGGATATTACAGGTGGAACTTCTTTTTCACCCGAAATGACCGTAACAGACAATGCTTTTACCTCGACTGCCTATTTTGGCTATTATTGTCGCTATTCGACTTTGACATACAACACAAAATACTATCTTGATAATGTGTATGTGGGCAATCAAATTGTGGACATTACGCCGCCGACTTTGCTCTCTGCCGCTGTGATTTCTAATACAGAACTTGATGTGTTATTTAACGAAGCATTAGATTTGGCAACTTCACAAAATACTGCCAATTATACGGTAAATAATGGGGTTGGAACGCCTGTAACGGCTACCTTAGATGGCTCAAATGCGGCTTTGGTGCATTTGGTATTTGGAACAGGTTTCCCAACAAACACCTTTACTTTGTCTGTTTTGGGGGTAAAAGATTTGAATAACAATGTCGTTTCTCCTGCACAAATCACTAACTTTTCCTACGTAGCCACTTCACCTGCTACATATAAAGACCTCATTTTCAATGAAATATTGGCAGACCCATTGCCGCAGATTGGCTTGCCTAATGCAGAATTTGTAGAGTTGTACAATCGCAGCACCAAAACCATTGACCTCACAGGCTGGCAATTGAGTGATGGCACAACAAATGGCACGTTGAGCAATTATATTATTTCGCCTTTTACCTATGTCATTTTGACAAGTACCACAAATGCTGCTTTATTTTCGGGAAATGTAATTGGCGTTACCAATTTTCCATCTTTGAACAATGCAAGCGATAATTTGACCTTAAAAAACACCACAGGTTTGTTAATAGACACCGTAGCCTACTCTTCGGCTTGGTTCAATGATGCCATAAAAGCCGATGGCGGCTGGACATTGGAATTGATTTCACCCAATCCTGCTTGCCTTTCTACCTTGAATTGGGGGGCTTGTATAGACCCAATAGGCGGCACATCTGCTGCGCAAAATAGCATTTATTCTACTGCACCTGACATCACACCTCCCATAATAGACACGTATGAGGCAAGTTTTGCAGATACAATTTTGCTATGCTTTAATGAAACCATGAATCCTGTAATGCTTACAAATACAGCGAATTACAGCCTCTCCCCTACCCTCTCTATCACAGGTGCCATGCTTGTAGGCACAGAAAACAAATGTGTAAAACTTGTTTTGGCAAGTGCCATGAATCAAGGCATTACTTACACTTTGACGATTTCAAATGTGAAAGATTGTAGTGGAAATAGCATCTCCTCCCCTATTAACCTTAATTTTTCTACGCCTTTACCCGTTAGTTTCAAAGATGTGATTATCAATGAGATATTTGCAGACCCAAGCCCCATTGTTGGCTTGCCAAATACTGAATATATTGAACTTTACAACAAAAGTTCGCAACCGGTTAATCTCAATGGTTGGCGCATTTCTGATGGTTCGAGTGCAGGAACGATTGGTAATTTTGTGCTAAATGCAGGTGAATACCTAACCCTGACAGGGTCTGCAAATGTTGCTTTGTTTTCAGGAAATGTGGTAGGCGTTGTTTCTTTTCCTTCTCTCAACAATGGCGGCGATAATTTGGGCTTGCGTTCTGGCGATAATGTATTGATAGACAGCGTGAATTATTTGCTTTCTTGGTACAATGATGCGATAAAAGATGATGGCGGCTGGAGTTTGGAACTCATCAATCCTACTGCTACCTGCGTTTCAAGTGGAAATTGGACTGCCTCCACAAATGCAGCAGGCGGAACGCCAGGTGCGCAAAATAGCGTTTTTTCTACTGCGCCAGATATTACGCCGCCTACGATTGCAAGTACAGAACTCCTTGCTGCTGATACGATTCGTATTTGTTATAGCGAAGGAATGGATTTGTTAGATATTTCTACAGAAACAAAATATGCCATTTCAGGCGTAAGCATTTCTGCTATTTTGGTAGAAACACCCGAAAATCGTTGTGTGAAACTCATTCTTTCTACGCCTGTTTCCGCAGGAAATATTTATAATCTTACCATTTCCAATGTAAAAGATTGTGCAGGAAATAATGCAGTTTCGCTTAGCACACAAGTTGCACAAGGGCTTATTCCTCAGCCTTTTGATGTGCTGATTACGGAAATATATACAGATTATACACCTGTTGTAGGCTTGCCAGAGGCAGAATTTATTGAAATTTATAACAGAACAAATAAAGTATTAGACATTGCAAACTGGAATATCACAGATGCAAGCGGAACGGCTGCGGCTTGGGATAATGCGACTTTGATGCCAAATGAATATGCGATTGTGTGTAGTCAAGCAAATGCGGCTCTTTTTACGCAATTTGAAAAAGTGATTGCTGTGCCTACGATGCCTTCGCTCAACAATGATACAGATAGTTTGTACCTCAATGATGCCAATAATTTGTTGGTGGACTATGTATTTTATGCCGATACTTGGTACAGAGACGAAGTGAAAAAACAAGGAGGCTGGACATTGGAAAGGGTTGATGTCAGTTTTTATAACTGCAATAATCCCTTGAATTGGATAGCTTCTACGAATAATATTGGCGGAACACCTGGCACACAAAACAGTGCAGCAGGGAGCTTTTCGGACATAGATGCGCCCACTATCACAGGTTTAGAAATCATAAGTCCCACAGAATTAAGGCTTTATTTTTCGGAGCAAATGCGCAATCCTGAATTGGTAAATGGTGCAAATTATAGTGTTGATAATGGAATTGGCAGCCCTATTTTAGTGGTTGCACAACAGCCTGGACTTACGCAAACAAGCCTTATTTTCTTAAATGCCTTGAATGACACAACGCTTTACACATTGACTGTCAATGGCTTGGCAGATTGTGTAGGCAATTTTATGAGCAAAAATATTTTATTCGGGCGACCTGACACCATGAAAAAAGGTGACATTGTTTTGTCAGAAGTATTATTTAATCCTTACACAGGTGGCGCAGATTTTATAGAAGTTTATAATAAATCGGATAAAGTGTTGGATTTGAGGGATTTGAAGTTGGCAGAAATGTTACCTAATTTTGACAATACACAAGACTCTATTTATAACGTATATAAAGTAACAGAAACGCAAATTTTGTTGTTGCCACATCAATATATATGCCTCACTGCTGATGTCGCTTTTCAGCAAGCAACGTATTCGCCTCCTGCAACTGCTCAGTTTTTTGAAATGGCAAGTTTTCCTTCTTATGACGACACAAAAGGCGGTTTTGTTTTGCTAACAGCTTCTGACACCTTAGATAAATTGTATTATGACGATGAAGATTATCATTTGCCTGTGTTTAGAGAAGGCGTTTCGTGGGAAAGAACATGGAATTTGCCTTTTGATGCTACGAGAAATGAGTGGTATTCTGCAGCAAGTATTAACAAATATGCTACCCCTGGTTATGCCAACTATTATGCAGGAAACATTGCAGACATCAAAGGAGCGATTTTGTTAAATGAAATCCTCTTTAATCCGATAACAGGTGGTGTGGACTATGTAGAGATTTACTATAACACAGCAAATGCTATCAATCTTGCCTCTTTGCGCATGGCAAAAACCGAAAAAGGAGACACAACTTGGCAAACGATTTCGCCTATTTTTGGCGAAAATGATAGCTTGCTTGCAGGAGAACTTTTGTGTTTAACAACCAAAGTCTCTTTACAAGAAAACACGTATTTGCCGCCTTCAACAGCCGCTTTTATGGAAATGAAAACGATGCCTACTTTTGATGATACAGAAGGGGAAGTACTGATTTTCAATGAAAAAGATGTTATGTTGGATAGATTTTATTACAAAGATGACTATCATTTTCCTGCGTTGAAAGACAAAAATGGCGTGGCTTTGGAAAGAATTTCCCTCACAACCGCAACTGCAAATTCCGATAACTGGCACTCCGCAGCAAGTACCGTAAATTATGGTACACCTGGTTATGAGAACTCTGTTCGTGCAGAATTGCAAGGCGGAGATGAGGCGGTAAGCCTTGAATATGATGTATTTAGCCCAAATGGAGATGGCGAAAAAGATGTCTTAGCTATCAATTACAAATTTGACATTGCAGGCGGAAATGCCCGAGTTTTCATTTATGACAGTCAAGGCGTTTTGGTAAAAAATGTAGTAAACAATATTTTGATAGGACCCGAAGCAGGTACGATTTTTTGGGACGGCACGACAAATAATGGCGAACGGGCTTTGATGGGTTTGTATGTCGTTGTTTTTGAGTTTCAAAACATGGATAGCGGCAAAAAACAGGCTTTCAAAAAGGTTTGTACCTTGGGAGATAAAATGTGATTTCTATCAAACCACTAAGGAACTAAGAAACACTAAGGCTATCATCATCAATCCTTAGTGAACTTAGTTTCTTAGTGGTAAAACAATTACAACCTAAAACCTACTCCTACCCTTGCACTTATATCTGCAATGCCTGAAAATGGCGCAAAATAAAAATAGCTATTTCTATTCAGATTCAAAGGAAGCGAAGGATTTTTTACCACATATCTTTGAATACTTTGGTCTAAAAGATTGATAGGCGTATTTATATCTAAAAACCAACGATTTGTAAGCCTTATATTTAAACGTGGGATAATATTTACCCTTGCCCCAACTGTCAAACGGCTTGAAGGATATACAAGACTTGTTTCTGGATTTGTAGAAACACTTTTTATATAAGGATTGATTCCTGCTGAAATAATGGGCGAAAAACGCCAATTCGGGTTACCTATTTTGTACATATACTCATATCTTAGTGCAATATCTGCCCAATTTTGATATTGTCCTTTAACAGGATTTCCATTTCCCTCTGTCCAAAATATTTTTTGCCAAGAAAAATTCCCTAATTCTACTTCTTGTGAAATACGTTTTTTGCCTTGCCACATCAAAGCGATAGAAGGACTCAAAATTTTTCCCGTAGGCAAAGTACCTACAAAAGGATTGGATTTTGCATTAAATGAACTCGTATTATACACCTTGATGGCGTATTTGTAGTTGGTAGTAGCTGCATTTTGCCCATAAATAAAATAGGCACACATCATTAAAAGAACAAAAATGTTTGATTTCATGCGTTTTTTGTTAGATTAAATCACAAAATAACAATACAAATATGCAATAAAAAAGGGCAAAATATTTGCCCTTTCTATTTCAAATAAAATAGCTGTTCTTACTTCCGTAACTTCCTAAAAGGGTCTTTACTTCGCAGCGAAAAGAAAGTAGCAATGAAAAAAATAAATGCCATGATACTAATATAGGTAATCCCCTCATGCCATTTTTCTGTTTTCTTTTCATCAGGCATATTGAGTTCGCTTATCATTTTATGGTCATCTATTTTAATGGTATCTCTATCAGGCACTTTTGGTTTTGGGGGCAAAGGCAAATTGGCTGGATGTTTGTCTTTTTCATAATATTCTTTGTAAAAAGTATGCTCTGGCACACGACACACGCTGTCCATTTCGGTAGGCACATCGCCCGTAAGGTGCGCAAAAGACTCTGTCCCCCAACGAGAAACCGTTATTCTACTCATCACTTCGGTAGGACCTTCGACCCTATCTAAAACGCCCGAAAGCAAAATTTGGGGAATGAGAATAATGGGAATAATGGTCATAACCTGTTCATTTGTTTTGACCACAGCCGACACAAAAAGCCCCATCATGGTAGAAGCAAAGGTTATCAAAAACATGACCAAAATATTTTGGGGAATGTTGCCCAAATCAAAACGCAAGGAGACAATAATGATAAAAATGGAGACTTGAATAATGGAAAAAATGCTCAAAACCAGCATTTTAGAGAAAAGATAAGGCATAATCCGCACATTAAACATTCGTTCCCGCAAATAAATCGCCAAC
>JAAFHL010000102.1:9135-12754 GCA_013298365.1 Bacteroidota bacterium
CACAATTTCTCGTCCTGCATTATTTGTGCCAAACCAAATCGCTGAAACCGCCGTCATAAACAACACACCAATATTAAGGCTATCAAAAATGAGACACATCAAACCCGCAATAATGGGTGCTTGCAATAACATTAATAGCGTATTCGCTTGGTCATTGGTTTTGATAGACATATAACGCCTTGCAAGCCAGTACATTTGGCGTAAAGCATTGTCTTCCTTGGGTTTAGATACATTTTGCTTTTCTTTTTGCGAAGTATAGGTACGCTCCAAAACTTGTTTTTCAGGGCTTTTTTTCCATTTTTCAGTCAATTTTTCGCCCTTACTTTTGGAGTCAATCGAACCATAAATATGCTTCACTTCCTGCACACCAAAGTAAGGTTTATAGCCATTTATATCCCCATAATAAGTAAGATAACCGCCTGTTGCCATAAAGATAATTTTATCCATATGGAACAAATCATCGGGCTTGTGCGTAACCATTACGATAGTTGTCCCAATTTGTCCATTTTTCCCCTTTGTCAAATCTTTGAGACATATCAAAAACTCGTCAATCGTTTGAGGGTCAAGGGGTGAGGTGGGTTCATCAAGAAATAAAACGCTGGGTTTTGAGAGCAATTCAATCGCAATCGAAACCCTTTTTCTTTGTCCGCCCGACAATTCTCGCACCATTTTTTGCGAAATGCCTTCAATATTTTTATCACTAATCCGCAAATCCGCCATCACCTCGCCAATGCGTTGTGTGCGGTCTTGGTCGCTAGCATCAGGCAACTTTAACTTGGCAGCATACCACATACATTGCTCCACCGTCAATTCTCGATGCACAATGTCATCTTGTGGCACAAAGCCAATAAATTGTTTAAGATAGGTAAAATTGCGTTGATTGAGTTCAAAACCCAAGATTTTCACACTGCCTTTATCTACATCAGAAGGAAAATTCCCATTCAAAGCATTCATCAAGGTAGATTTTCCGCAGCCCGAAGGTCCCATCAAAGCAATCATTTCTCCCTCTGGAATCGGCACAGTAACGCCTCGCAAATTCAAAATTTCTTTGCCGCCTCGCACCGTAGTAACCAAATCTGTTGCCACAATCGCCGCCGTAGTATTGATACGGGTAGAAAGTACGTCATCTTTTGGTGTGAGCAAACGAAACTCATAAGGTCCGATATTTATCACATCTTCAAGTGCTAAACTTTTTGAGCCTTTGAGTTCCATACCGTTTATATATGTCCCATTCCTTGCCCCTAAATCCGTAATCACATAATTATTTGCGCCTAATTTATTGATTTTTGCATGATTACGAGAAACAGTAGGATGCGGCAATACCAAATCATTTTCGGTTCCACGCCCAATCGTTAGCTCATTATCTCGCTCATTTTCAATAATTTCTATCAAATTTGTAGGGATTACATGTTGCGCATGAGGACGAGGGGCTTGTGGTGGCGGCGAATGGGGAATTTGGGTATAAGCACTTTGTGCCAGTTTGCATGTTAGCAAAATATTAGCATTGATGGTAAGCCAAAACGTATCGCCATTGGAAATAGGATAGGCTTTTTGCGCTTCTAATTTTTGGGTTCTATTGTTAAAAAAAGTCCCATTTGCGCTGTTTATGTCTGTCAGCCAAGCCGAACCATCAGCACGCACTTCTATCATCAAATGTTTGCTTGAAACAAAGGCATTGTCAATTTCTACATTTGCTCCCTTGCCTTTTCGCCCTATGGTGCAAGACTCACCTGCCGCAAGGATAACTTCTTTTAATAATTGGGAATCGTGAGAAAAAGAAAGTGTTAGCATATTGTATGTTTTATGGTGGTATTTTGCGGGCTAAATTAAGTTTTTTTTGGAAATAAATAACCCAAAATGATAAAAAAAATACTCAGTGCTTATTTTTTTTGGGTTCTCGCAGATAAACGCAGATTGAACCGCAAATTTTCGCTAATATTTGTTAATCTGTGTAACAGTTCGACTATGCTCACTGTAAAATCTGCGTCTTCAAATTTGCGAAAATCTGCGTGAACCTAAATAGATACTTTTTCATGAGATAAAAGCATTTGTATAGCTCAAAGATTTTGCTTAATATTGCGTTTCATTTTTGCAAAAAATTAAACGTTTATCTATTTTTATGCACATAAAATTTACGCTTTTATTTTGTCTCCTCAGCAGCTATTTATTTGGGCAACAACCTTATTGGGAAAAATATTTGGGAGGTTCTGGCTTTGATGCTGGGAAAAAAATCATCAATACGTATGATGGGAATTTTGTAATTGGCGGCGAAGTTGCTTCTACTGACGGAATTGGAGTAGGCAATGCAGGTGATGCTGACGTAGTCATCTTGAAATATTCGCCTGCGGGCGACATGTTGTGGGCTACAAGATTGGGAGGTTCGGGTCCCGAAGATTTTGGCGATGTGATTCAAACTTCTGATGGCGGCTATGCCATGATAGGGACAACAGACTCTCCTGATGGTGATATTCATTCTTTGTATGGAAAAATGGATTTATTTTTGATAAAGTATAATGACCGAGGCGTAGTAGAATGGAAACAATTTTATGGAGGAAGTGGAAATGACAGAGGTTTTACTTTGTTAGAAATGTATGATGGCGGCTTTATGATTGCTGGCGAAGCAGGTTCTCGCAATGGGGTAATGCAGATGCCACCTTTTGGGGGCTTAGATGGCTGGATTGCTCGCACAGACCCTAAGGGAAAATTGATTTGGGAAAGACGCTACGGAGGTGGTGGAAATGAACACATTAATAGCCTCATTCCTTTGGCAGGAGATATAGAAAATTTTACCAAACATTATATGGTCGTTGCCACAACTTCTTCGCAAGACAATCAAGTAAATGAAAATAATGGCGGAAATGACATTTGGGTTTTTAACATTGATGAATTTGGGCGTTTTGTGGGTTGGCAGCAATCTTTTGGTGGCGAGGCAGATGAGGACGTACATGCTGCAAAATTAAACCTAAGTGATAGTACCGTTGTCTTGGGTGGCACAACTTTTTCGATGAAAGGGGACATTCCTTTGCAAAGAGGTTTGGGTGATATGTGGTTTTTTAAAATTGATATGCGTGGAAAGCTCGTTTTTTCTCAAACGTATGGCGGCTCAAAACAAGAAGGACTTTCGGATTTTGCGCAAACGGCTGACGGAGGTTATATTTTGGCAGGTATGACGGCTTCTCGTGATGGCATTGTCCTCAATAATAATGGCAGTTATGATGGGCTTTTAATCAAAACTGATGCAGAAGGAAACCTAAAAGTGATTCGTACTGCGGGCTATGAGAAAAAAGATTTCTTTTATGGGGTAGTAGAAAATCCCAAAGGCGGCTTTTTGTGTATAGGCTCATCTGAATTGGGCATCAACAGCACACAACTGATAGAACATAATGGCTCTTATGATATTTGGGCATGTGCTTACAATGATAAAGCAGAAATAAAGGTTTCTCCGCCCACACTTTCTGGACGCATTACCGACAAAAAAACAGGAAAATCCATGAAAGTCTATTTAAAATTGACCAATAACGCCAATTTAGATTCTTTGCAAGCCGTTTCTACTAATCCTGATGATGGACGTTATATTATGGTATTGCCCACAAGTGGCGAGGTAAGTATTGGTACACTC
>JAAFHL010000103.1 GCA_013298365.1 Bacteroidota bacterium
ATAAGGTAAGTGATAAGCCTTGGGGTGCTTCTGGGAGTAATATCAGCATTTGTCAAGGCTATATAGAAAAGGTAAATGGCGATATGAATAGATTGTGGAATTTAACGCTTAGCAGGATAGATACAACATTGATGTCAGAACTAAGAAAAATCATCGAAAACCCCGATGGCACACTTGTTGCCGCAGGTAAAGATGTAGATACAAGAGACCATAAGCACATAAGTGGCTGGATAGTAAAAGTATCTGCAACGGGACAGGTATTATGGCAGCGTTATCACAAAGTCATCAACACATCTGATGAAGAACATTTTTTCAATGATATGTGCAAAGCCCCCGATGGTGGTTATGCCTTGGCAGGCGTTGCATTGGATTATTCAGGCGAAGAGCCAAAAGGCACTTATGCTTGGGTCTGCAAAACCGATTCCTTTGGTTGCCTTGTGCCTGGCTGCGAAACCGTAGGTATAGCAGAAAACGCGCCCATTGAAAGCAGCTTCAAACTCTACCCTAATCCTGCACAAAACGAGTTATATCTCTATTTTCACACCGAAAAGCAGCCTACAGGCACAAGTTTTCGTATTTGGAATATGCAAGGGCAAGAAATGATAGGCGAAACCTTGCTTCAGAATAGCACTACACATATTCTGCGTATAGCAGATTGGGTAAAAGGCTTGTATTTTGTGGAGGTGAGAGATAAAGTGGGAAATATTTACACCGAAAAATTTGTAAAAGAATGAAAACATTTATTTTTATGATGCTTGCTTTGGTACAAAACATTACTCAAGCATGGTCTGATGATGCTTGGACATTACGAAATCAACTCTTAGCAAGGTCTCCGTATCTTTCTGAAGAAGTGATAACAAAGGCTATTTTGCAAGATATTTTGCCACAAGCGATGATATTAGAAATTTGTTTGGCAAATCCTGATGTTTTGAGAAATGGTCGTTTTATTGAGTTTCTAAAAACAGAAATATCAAATCCATTACCCCAATATATGATTGATATTTTGTATGCTTATCAAGGAACAACTTCGCCTCGTTCTGTATTAGAAAATGGATTAGCAAGCTATAGTTATTTGATGTTAAGCACAGGTAATGAATTGATTCGTAATATATTAAATGATTCATTAGGTGTCAATACAGATAGTTTACATACATGGTTAGGGCGAATACCTACACTTTCTGCAAGATACAATTTAGCGGAAAGTTATTTTGAAACAGGACAAAATGAATTAGCATGGCAGGTAGTTAATGACATTCCAACAGAATATGCCTTACATTCCCTTGATGCTGTGGAATATGCGAATTATCTCAACTACCTTAATTTACGTATTGCAGTAAAAAACAGCAATCGTACTATATCGCAGTTGAGTAATGAAGAGTTAGCTACTTTACAAAGCATAAGAGATGCTTCAGAAAGTGTTTCGGGTATTTTGGCTAACAACCTTTTGTGCTTTCATTATAATATTTGTAAAGACTATCCTGCTATTTTACCAGAGATAGGAAATACACAACCTCGATTGGCAAAGCCTAACTTAACTACTTTGCTAAATGATTTGCAAAATGAAGTTGAGGTACATCCTAACCCTGTAAAAGAATATGCAATATTTGCCTATTCTTTACAAAATGACAATGCTCAAATAGTGATAACAGATGTAACAGGTAAAATAATCCAACGACTTAATGCCTACAAAGCAAGAGGAGAAATTGTTTGGGACACGCATAATATCGCCAACGGAATATATTTCTATTCTGTAGTAATTGGCGATAAAAGCGTAGCAACGGGTAAAATTACTGTAAACAACTAACATACCTATAAGCCGTATCAGTTTTTCTGATGCGGCTTGTTCATTATATTTATATTATGAAAAAGCAAATATTATTCGCTTTATTAGTGTGTGGATTAATTCAACATGTAACATTGGCACAATCTTATCTAAATAAATTTTATCACTACAATTATCCAGTCGCAACATTTACAGGTTTAGTATATGATAATGACACAATCATTACGACAGGCATTATTACAGAGTGGAGTAGCCAAGATTTGGGAAAAGGTTATCATGCAAAGTTTGATATGAATGGCGAAATATTGACCTTTAAAGCACCTAATATTTCAAACGAAAATTCTTTTAGACCCTATATCCATACCTTATCTAAAGCGAGTGATGGAGGTTACTTTTATAGTGGCCCCTCAGATTTATATGCTAACTATGGAAAGAGTTTTCTATGCAAACTTAACCATAACTTAGACACAGTTTGGTTTAAAGAATTTGTACATGGGGATAGCCTTACCCAAATTATAGCGAAAGGAAATATTGAATTAGTTAATAAGCATTATTTATTGGTTTGTGAAATTTGGTATCCTAATGGGACAGGACACGATATTTTACTGATAGAAACCGATTCTAATGGGATAGAAATAAATAGAACTGTTTATGGATACCCTTTGGGACATCCTCAACCTGCTGTAGGCGAACAAGTACAAGATGTATTGGCAGCCCCTTGGGGCATATTAATAGGAGGAAGTGGGGCTACAAATCCTAATACAAATAAAGGGGCGAGTTTTATTATAAAATTAGATTCAACTGGAAATAAAATAGGAGACTACTTTACAAGTTTTTCGGATAGCGTTAATGCCCAAGCCTTTGCAATGAGTAATAATGGCTTTATAGGGCTTTGTGGCAGGCAGGGGTTTAAGGAATTAGCTCCAAATACGTATGACGGAAGATGTTATATTGCCAAGTATAATAGCATTTTCGGGAAAATATGGGGACGTAAATTACCTGAAAATTTCTTCTATAATGATTTTTATAAAATGATTGGTACATACGATAATGTTTTTTTGGCTTGTGGAAGGCATGAAACAAATGCAGGTTGGATGGTAAAAGTCTCTCAATATGGGCAAGTGGAATGGAGTCGAAAACACCAAGTATTTTATGATTGGAATTGGCAATATGACCATTATTTTTATGATGTGGTAGAACTTCCCGACAAAGGATTTGCTTTAGTGGGTACAGCTTATGATAATACGCAAGCTACAAGCCCTACTGTTACAAATGCTTGGCTTGCTCGTACCGATTCCTTTGGTTGCCTTGTGCCTGGCTGCGAAACCGTAGGTATAGCAGAAAGTACACCCCTCGAATCCAGCTTCAAGCTCTACCCCAATCCTGCAAGCGATAGGTTATTTTTGTACTACAACAACCCACAACTACAAAATTGCGTTTTTGCTGTGAGGGATATAGCAGGTAGGCAGCTTGTGCCGCCTACGCCTTTGGAGAATAGCACTACCTACGAGATACGTATAGGCAATTGGGCAAAGGGACTGTATTTTGTGGAGCTGAGAGATGAGAAGGGGAATGTGCATACGGAGAAGTTTGTGAAGGAATAAAATTATGCTTTTTTCCTAGGGTAAAGAAAAAAGGGCTGATTTTAAGGACTTTTTACCTTTTGAACGATTTGTATGTAGCAAAGCAGAACACAAACCTTCAAAATGGTAAAAAAGCACAATGAAAACGATTCATTTTTCATGCAAAATGGGCAGATTGCCTATTCTCTGGGCTTTTACTGTTTTGAAGGTTGGATATTTTCACTCCGTTCAATATCCAACCGTTCAAAAAGTAAAAGCTAGGGATAAATCATTACTTTTTTAGCTTAACGGCTATGGAAAAGACTCACAATGAGGCATTAGCGTCAAGTTATAGGCTACTTAGCAAGCCCTGCATCAAAGATTTTCCTTCTCCTCTTTCCCAATTTCCCCTATCATTTTGTTATACTTCTGATTTTGCACAAGTTTATTCTTTTGCTTTTGAGAAGTGATAAATCGAATATTTTCATCAAAAAATTGACTCACAAATGTAAGCATCATAAAACCACCCACAAAAAGCATAATTCCCCCTTGCACTTGCACCCGATAGCACATAATCCCGCCCACAAAAAACATGAGTGTACTAAAAAGAATGAAGAAAATTTGCTTTATCAAAGATTGATAAATGATAAAATCATCTGCCTCTGCTTCGATAATCAGATACTTTGCCAAGTTATTTTCAAAAATATACTGATTGATGTCTTGAATAATGGCTGAAATAGGCATTTTCCAAGTCATAAGCGAAATGGCAAAAGGAGAACCAAAGATATTTTGAGTATTTTTTGCCCAAGAACGCCTCAATTTTGACATTTGTGCAAGATTTTTTTCTTCATCTTTGAGATGAAGTACCAAAGCAATAAGCCTCGTTCTATTTACATGATAATGGACAAGTTTGATTTGCTCAATATTTTCCCATTCATAACACATCGTTTTACCTAAAAAAGTATGTAAATACATGCCTTGCTTATCAAGCACCCAAAAAGGCTTTTTACTTATCAAATTTCCGAACAAAACCAAACTGCCAATCATGCAAGTCGGCGTTCCCACATACAGGATAATCTCAAAACGAAAACTATTTGCATCTTCAAAATCTAAACTGTCTCGCATCAGAAATAAATAGGACAATAGCAGAAAAAGTCCAAAAAGTAGGACGAAAAACAGCTTCATTTTGGTATGATTTGCCAGAAAAGTAATGGATTTATCTTGCATTATTTGTGTATTAAAAAACAAAGATAGGAAATAATCTTTATTTTTTACAAATTAAGCGTATTTTTGCAGCATGACTGCAACTGCTTTTCTCATCACACCGCCTTTCACGCAACTCAATACGCCTTATCCTGCAACAGCGTATTTGAAGGGCTTTTTACATACCAAAAACATCACTTCTATACAAGCCGATTTAGGCATAGAGGTAATTTTGGCTTTATTTTCGCAACAAGGTTTGAAAGATTTATTTGCCTATATTGAGGCAAAACAAGAAAAACATACCGAAAATATTCAAAGAATTATCGCTTTACAAGATACATATATCGCTACAATTAAGCCTATTATCTCTTTTTTGCAGGGAAAAAACCCTACGTTGGCACAACTCATTTGCCAAGATGATTTCCTGCCCGAAGCGGCTCGTTTTGCTGCCTTAGAAGACTTGGATTGGGCGTTTGGTTCGATGGGCTATCAAGACAAGGCAAAGCATTTGGCGACTTTGTATTTGGAAGATATTTCGGATTTGATAATTGCTTGTGTGGATTCGCATTTTGGTTTTAGTCGCTATGCCGAACGTTTGGGGCGGTCTGCCAATAGTTTTGATGAGTTATATGCCGCTTTGCAGCAAGATTACAGCTATATTGACCATTTGTTGATTCGGGTTTTGCAGGCAAAAATGGAAGCTGTTCAACCCAAATTTGTAGCGATTTCTGTGCCTTTTCCGGGCAATTTGTATGCGGCTTTGCGTTGCGGGCAATGGATAAAAAAGCATTTTCCCGATGTAAAAATTGCGATGGGTGGCGGTTTTGCAAATACAGAATTACGTTCTTTGTCAGATGAAAGGGTGTTTGAGTTTTGGGATTTTGTGTGTCTTGATGATGGCGAAGCTCCTATCGAAAATATTTTACAATATATTGAAGGTCAAAGAGATATACAAAACTTAAAGCGTACTTTTTGCCTAATAGATGGCAAAGTACAATATATCAATAACAGCACCTGCAAGGATTATAAACAGTCGGAAGTAGGTACGCCCGATTATAGCGATTTGTTATTGGATAAATACATTTCGGTCATAGAAATTGTGAATCCTATGCACAAAATGTGGAGCGATGGCAGGTGGAATAAGCTCACAATGGCGCATGGTTGTTATTGGGGAAAATGCACATTTTGCGATATTTCTTTGGATTATATCAGACTTTATGAACCAGTTGCTGCAGTGTTGTTATGTGATAGAATGGAGGAAATGATGGCGCAAACGGGCGAAAATGGGTTTCATTTTGTAGATGAAGCTGCACCGCCTGCACTTATGCGGGCTTTGGCAATCGAAATTTTGCGCAGAAAACTGGTGGTAACTTGGTGGACAAATATCCGTTTTGAGAAAAGTTTTTCCAAAGATTTGTGCCTTTTGCTCAAAGCATCGGGGTGTGTCGCTGTTTCGGGCGGCTTAGAAGTTGCCTCCGACCGCTTGTTAGCCTTGATACAAAAGGGCGTAACGGTAGCGCAAGTGGCGCAGGTTTGCCGTAATTTTACAGATGCGGGTATTATGGTTCATGCCTATTTGATGTATGGTTTTCCGACACAGACAGCGCAAGAAACCGTAGATTCCTTGGAAATGGTGCGACAAATGTTTGAAGCAGGCGTATTACAATCAGGTTTTTGGCATCAGTTTGCGATGACAGCGCATAGTCCTGTGGGAATCAATCCTGCAGCTTTTGGCGTGAAAAAGGAAAATGAAACGATTGGCACTTTTGCCAACAATGATTTGCTTTTTATAGACACAGAAGGTACTGACCATGAATCGTTTAGCTATGGTTTAAAAAAATCTTTATTTAATTTTATGCACGGCATTGGTTTTGAATTTCCCTTGCAAGAATGGTTTGAGGTAAAAATTCCACGTACCAAAATCCCCAAACATTATATAGAAAATGTATTAGAAATCGAAGAAATCGGCACAAAAACAAATGCGAAGGTTTTGTGGTTGGGCGGAAAACCCATCATTCAGCATGAAAGCAAAATAAAAAAAGGGAAAGTAACAGAAATAAGTATTTTGTTGTTTTACAATAAAAAAGACGATTTTTCGCTACAAGTAAATCGGCAGCAAGGTGAATGGCTGGCAAATGTTCTTTCTTTACTTAGCCCAAATAATACGCAACTTTTCACCTTTGATGCCCTCAAAGCACATTACGAAGCAGCGGGTTTGAGCGATTTCGGATTGTTTTGGGAAGGGAAAATGATGCGCATCCTCCGAGAAAACGGTTTATTATTGTTATGAATGTATGAAAAAAAATTGTTTCTTTGCAAAGTAAACCATAACATACAACATCTATGGACGTAATATACGACATTTATAAAAAACTAAGAAGCCAAGAAATACGCTATTTAAAACAACAATTTGAGCAGGCTATTTTTGAGCATGAGAAAGTAGGAAAACTTTTTGAGCTTATCACGCAATTTCCCGAGCAGGACGAATCTTTTTACTCCGAGAAATTGTATGGAGAAGCCCCAAATAATACGTTTAGGGTGACTAAAACACGCTTAAAGCGTATTTTGGAAAATGTGCTGCTCAATGAAAAGAGTCTTTCGGGATATGGCGCAGAAATTACCGACCAACAATTGCAGATGAAGAAAAAACTCTTGCAAGCTGAAATTTTGTTTGGAAGAGGCTCATATAAAGCGGGTCGCAGTTTGCTGATGCAGTGTATTGCGATTGCGCAAAAGTATGAATTGTATCAAGAATTATTTCAGGCAGAGATGCTGATGTATCGCTATGCTTCGATTCGGGTTTCTTCCGATAAATACACCGAGCAAGTGATTAATATGCAGGGACTTAACCAAAAAAATCGGGACATCAATGAAGCCTTGATTTTGCACTATCACACAACTAATTCGCTGTTACACAAAACATTAGACTTAGATGCCTTAGACGTAATCCGTACACAAATTGATATGATTGCGACTATTTCAGAGCGAACCCCACACCCACTTATGTGGAATGCACATTATTTGAGTGAGGTATATTATTACCAAATTATTAGCGATTTTGATACTGCGTGGACGTTTAGCAAGAAATATTTGGAGCTTATTAAATCTTATCCTATTTATTTCACAGGGCAACGCTTAGCGAATGCACATATACAGTTTGCGCAAATTTCTTTGCAGCTTGGAAGGGTTGAGGTGGCAGAGGAACATGCACAAATGGGCTTAAAAAAATACACACCTGACGAGATTAATTATTTGATTATCTTGGAAGTTATTTTTAGGATTGCCTTCTTTTCCAAAAAGTATATACTTGCAGAAGACGCTGTAAAAAAGGCTTTTGTACACCCACAATTTGAGACGGCTAAAATGCTTAATGGGCAGTGGCATTATTTTGCCGCTTGTGTGGCGTTTAGCAAAAAAGACTACAAATTGGCGAATAAATACCTTGCAAATACAACAAACCTACTATCCGATAAATATGGTAAAAACATCGTAATAAGAATCTTTGAAATTATTATTTTGTATGAAATGGGCTTATTCGATTTGATAGATATGCGTATTCAGAGCCTACGCCCTTATATCAAACGCAATGTAAAAGATGATGAATGGTTTCGTTTTCAAATGTTGTTTAAGATGCTGTATGAATGGTATAAAGTAGGCTATGATTTTGCGATTGCATCGCAACAATTGATTCCCCTTTTGAAAGAATTATCTGCCTATAACTCAGGAAAAACCTTTCGTAGAACGGATTTTGAGTTGATTAGGTTAGAAAAATGGATGGAGGAAAAAATGGGCTGGAAAGAAAGCTAAACTCGCCCTGTTATACATGTTTTACTGTACGTTTTAACCGTTTTAAGGGTCTGCGACCGCTTAAAAGGTTAAAACGTTTGGTTGTAATATTTGCTTTAAAACGCTGGTGATTGAGTTTGTCGAAACGTCAGCACATCTTGAAACTTTTCAAGCGGTCGAAGACCCTTGAAACAGTTACACGTGTTAAAAATATTTCACATCATATCCATTTTGTATCAAACCACTCTCCAACAATGTCTTTCTCTATATGTGGCTGCGTATAATGAATAAACTCATTTGTTTTGACATCATAATTATATTCCTTTTCCCATGCCACAAAATTTTCAGCTACTGAGCGAATGGCATACAAAATATACTGCAATTCCTCATTGCTCATTATTGGGTGTATAGACATACGAACCCAACCTAATTTGGCACTAAAATCCCCTCCGTCTATTCGAGAAGTCATAGAATGAGAGCGTTTTTTGGTAACATGCAACAAATAGTGACCATAAGTCCCTGCACAAGAACAGCCACCACGCACTTGTACGCCAAACTTATCATTCAATAATCTTACCGCCAAATTGTAATGCAAATCTTCTATATAAAAAGAAAAAACGCCCAATCTATCTCTTGAATCTTCTGCCAACACATGCAAATTAGGAATTTCATCAAAAACATGCCAAACCATTTCCATCATTTCATGCTCTCTTTGTAGCATATTTTGCACGCCCATTTCTTCCTTCAATTTGATAGCCAAAGCCGCTTTTATGGTTTGCAAAAAAGCAGGTGTTCCGCCATCTTCTCTTGCTTCGATATCATCTATATAACGATGCTCTTTCCAAGGATTTGTCCATTGTACTGTGCCGCCACCTGGATTGTCGGGGATAGTATTGTGATACATAGATTTGTCAAAAATTAATACGCCAGGTGTGCCAGGACCACCGAGAAACTTGTGGGGAGAAAAGAAAATAGCATCTAATTTTTGTAAAGCGTTTTCGGGGTGCATGTCAATATCAATATAGGGCGCAGAACAGGCAAAATCCACAAAACACAAGCCATTATGTTTGTGCATCATTTCAGCAACTTGATAATAAGGCGTTCTGATGCCTGTTACATTAGAACAGGAAGTAATTGAAGCAATTTTGGTACACCTATCTTTGTAGCTTTCTAGCATTTCTGCCAAATGATTCAAATCGGGCAAACCCTCTATATCTGCACGAATTACCTGCACATCTGCCAACGTTTCCAGCCAAGAAGTATGATTTGAATGATGTTCCATATGGGAAACAAATATAATCGGACGTTCATTTTCCGAAATATTAATTTGCGAGGCAAATTTTTCATACACTCGCAATCCCAAAATTCTTTGGAGTTTATTCACGCCTCCTGTCATCCCAGAACCTGTAACAATGATAACATCTTCTTTCCCAGCATTTACATGTTGTTTGATAATATGAAACGCTTCATGATATGCTTGTGTCATCGTAGAACCAGTAACAGTCGTTTCTGTATGCGTATTTGCCACAAAAGGGGCTACTTTGTCCAGTAAAAGTTGCTCAATAGGGGCATATATTCTGCCACTAGCTGTCCAATCGGCATATACAATCGGCATCGTGCCATTTACACTTTCAAAAAATTGGTCTATACCTACTACATTTTTGCGGTAAGGAAAAAAATGATCTTCTAATGTTTGTGTTTTTGCTTGAAATTGCATCTATTTTTAAGAAAAAAATGAGGAATAATAATGATAAAACACAAAGTAAGCAATATAATTGCCAAACGCAGACTCGTACTACCTAAAACAGTAGTTTCAATCATTTTTATCAATATAAATAACTGATAAACAAATAATTGTATTTCCACATTTTATTTTTTTATTTTTTATATAAACAAGTAAGCATATAAAAAAGTCTCCCCTATTTTCCCATTTTCAAATTTCATTGCTCAAAAATCCCTAAATCGGTACTGTAATATTTACTTGCTCAAAGGCAGAAAAATGTCAAATTTATTGCGACAGAATACTTGTTTTATGCTTTCACAAGGTTACTATATTTAGCCATAACATTTGTAATCGCTTCAGAATTAAATATTTTTGCCAATAAACCCAAAACAGAAAAAATATTGCTACAGCAAGTCTTTTTTCATCATCAACAATCGCTGATAAATAGCTTCATATTGTACCGATAAAACCTTTATTTGTTCAGCCTCATTGCTTATCATGGCATCAAAACCCACAAAATTCCCATCTATTTTTTGCTTGATGGTGCGTATATACAAACGTAATTTCTCTTCTAATTCTTCTTTGAGTTTTGCACGCCCTTTAGCCACTTCATTGCGATAATTGGTCAAAACCTTTGAGCGATTCACCCCAATCGTTATGCCTGCAAACAATAAACCCACTGTTGTAATCAAGCCGCCTGTAATATCTAATACGGCAACCTGCGTTACCGCAGCTAATACCACCCCAATAATTGCCATACCACTACCTGTTACAATATTGCTCGTAAGCGATTTGCCGTGTTCAAAAATATCTGCCCCCGTAAAATTCTCTGTTCCATTCATAAAACGGGCAAAAGCATCTTGTAATTCCTTCAAAATATTGCTTCTTTTTTCGGCTATATCGTTAAAAATATCATTGTCATTTTTGAGAATGGTTTGGCTACCTTTGAGTTTCAAATCAATCATTTTTGCCATTTGCTGAATACTCTCTGCAAGGTCATTGATGCCTGTACCTAAGCGAGTCCGAAGGCTATTGTTCAAGTCATTTTCCAAGTCTTTGGTAAATTGTGTAAGCCATTCTTTGGAGGAAGATTCTTTGGAAAACAAAGAAACAAAACTTCTTTTTACTAAGGCAAAAACGGAAAGCCCTTCTTCCAGTTCTCTTTCCTTATTCATGATGATTTTGTCATAGCCTCCCAGCAGTGTCTCCAATAATATATCTACCTGATGATTAGATTTAAGTGCTTGATGCTGCAAAGTGAGTTTGATTTCTTCCCGAAAAGCAGTATCATGTTGAAACTGCGCTTTGCGGAGCAAAATGCCTTTATTGATACGTTCTGCTACATTTATGCCTGTTTCTATATTATTTTTGAGTTTGAGAAAAGGAGCTTTTCCACCTGTAATATTTTCTTGAATATAGGTTCTTAATGATGCAAAACCACTTTCAGCATGTTTACCTTCCAATTCGTCTTTAGCAGAAACCGAAAATACAAGCGGCTGAATAATGCCCCTTTTTTGCGCTGTTTCTGTCAGCCCTTGCAGATTTATGGCTAAATCATTTTCAGAAAGTAGGTCTTTTTGTTGCAACACAAAAACGATTTTTTTGCGCCATTCTTGATGAATAAACTGAAAAAAGTCCCATGCAGATTGGCGATAGGGATTTTTTGCTTCAAATACAAAAACAATTAAGTCAGAAGCAGGAATAAACGCCTCTGTGATTTCTTGATGTTTTTCTACAATTGTGTTTGTGCCAGGCGTATCTACGATAGCGATTTCTTTCAAAATCTCAATCGGGTAAAATAGTTGTTTCAAATAAGGGTTTATGACTTGCATATGCTCTTTTTCATCAAACATAATTTGCTGAATAGTATCTGTACAAGGCGCAGGAGATACTTTGCAAATTTCTTTTTCTGTTTCCAAAAGTGCGTTGATAAAGCTACTTTTGCCCGCTTTAACCTCCCCCACAATCACAAACATAAAAGACTCTTTAATTCTGTTACGCAAATCGCTAACCGTTTTTGCCAATTCCTCATTGCCAATAGAAACCGTTAAATGATGTAATTCTTTAATAATTTCATCTATTTTCCCCCGATATTGCTGAAGATTTGTATTGAGAAGTGTTGTCATACCGTTTAAATGATAATACTATTGCTTTTGAGACGCAAATTTGAACAAAGGTATCATTATTTCTCTATAAGTATTTAGGTTTTCGCATACTTCGACAAGCTCATCCAAAAAATTTCCTAATCTAACGAAAAAAGTGCTGATTTAAGGGCTTTTTTACTTTTTGAACAGTTTACGTGTAACAAAGCGAAACATACCTATAAGAACTCGGACTTTCATACAAAACACTTTCATAATCTACAAGTTGCTATTTTTAATATACAGTTTGTAGAATAAATAAGACACTCATTAATCCATTTTTTGTAAAATATAAATTAATAGCTATTTTTGGCTTTAAATCATGAATAATTAAACCCATAAAGTTACCTTTTACCCCTATCTCACATAAATTTAATAACAAAACGAATCTACACT
>JAAFHL010000104.1 GCA_013298365.1 Bacteroidota bacterium
ACTTTTTCGATAAACTGCTTTCGCTCACGCAAGTCTTTTTTGTATTGCTCTTTGAGCATATTACGATATTCTTCGCTTGTCATAGTATAAAAATAACGGTTTAAGTTCACGCAGATTTTCGCAGATAAAGAACGCAGATTTTCGCATATTTGCGAGAAATTATTGAGGATATTTTGCCCTGATAGCTTCACATTCCGCCTCATTCATCTGTTGAAATAGGCGGATTACCCGTACTTTTCCTTCATCTGCAATAAAAGAGATGCCTAATTCGGGATAAATGAAGTCCCCATCATAACTACCATAGACATGTTTGGCATAATTTGAGCCATACGCCATCACCATTTCCGAAATAGATGACCCAAAAGCGATATTTCTTTCGGTAAACATACGCCTACAAGCATCTAAATTAAAAATATCGCTACCATACGAGGTGATAATCATAAAAACAAGTGCCTCATCTTTAAAATATAGCTTGAAAATGGGATATGCTGGATTATCTGCCTCATCAAATACCTGTACATGGTCAAATCCTATATGGAATTGCAGGTATTCGAGGGGTTCATACCCAAAATTATTAAATATATCAAATTCTGCTTGATAGTCTGAACTAATCCCTGTAGCTTGTATATGCGGTGCAATTTTCCCCCAACTATCTCCAAGATAGATATCGCCTATGTTTTTGCCTGCTTGTATCCGAAATAAAACGGGAGATGAGGCTTTAGGTTGTGTCATATTATGATTGCTTGCCGGTAAAATTAAGGTTTTACTTCAATTTTATCTAAAAAATATTTTGTATCACCTTGCCAAGTAATTTGTTTGAATTTTTCTTCATAATGTGCGTTCACTCGACTCCCGTCAAGCATGGCTTTTTCAATGGCTTTAATCGTATTTGTGTCATCGCCATCTACCGAGAAATAGAATACTTCTTGCGCCATGCCTGTGGTTTCTAAGACCATTTCTCCTTCCCATGTTTTGAAAAAATATCCTTTATGGCTAAATTTACGAATCTTCCCCGCACGATAGCCCTCGCTATAATCAAATTGATGCACAACGACTCCAAATAGGAAATAACCACCAATGCCAACAAGCATGATGAGTGCAAAAATCCCTCCTGTAATGAGCTTCCAGCTTTTTTTACTAGGAGAAGATGTTGAAGAACTTTGTGTTTCTGTTGCCATGATTTTGTGTAGTTATTACAAATAATAAAAGTCAATTATTGTTTGGAGTGCTGCCAAAAGCCTATTGGGATTTTCGATGCTATAACGTGCTGTATCTATGTAAAGCGTATCCTCTTCCAATTTTAAAAAGAGCCATTCATAGCCATTTGTTACAGCACCATAAATCGTTTCAATATGTGTATTTGTTTGTTGATTAAACAACCTTGCCGCATACATTTCTGCCCCACATTGCCCCACCCACCTATCTATACTATCATCTTTTGCTCCAAAAATACCAATGATAGGTGATTCAATATCAACACTTTGTGCATCTTTGATAAGCAGATAATCACACCTTCCTGTTAAAGCATTCAATTTATCTACCTCAAAGGTATATCCCGAAAAAAAAGTAAACTTTGTCTTATTTTTGCTACGAAGTTCCAATAAAATAGGCGTAATAATCAGTTCTGATTTTGCTTTTTCTGTACCCACAGGCAAATCTCGCTGCATTTCCAAAGCCGTTTGCAGCCAATCACTTATCGGCACTTCTAACCCTTCTAAATGTAGGGCTTGCTTTTTGTCCTTCAAGCCAAACATTTCCCGCAAATTTGCTACTGTAAAATCAGAATAGCTTTTAGGAACTAATTTTTTGACTGCCATAACATAGAATTAACCTGATTTTGTACCTATTTTATACATCATATAACCGCATAACGTGTAAGCTGTCTCCTATCTTGTGGCTGAAATCCAATCACAATGTCAGAAGAAGGCACCCCCATTAGCTCTAAATCTTCGGCTACATCTCTATCTGTATTATTGGCTTGTAGCCAAATTTTGCCATCAGGTTTTATATCAAAATGAAATATGACGGTGTAACTGAACATTCTTTGTTCCCAACCAAAGCTAATCAATACATAATGATTTTCTATTGTGTCTGCTAATACTTGATTTTCAATGCGTTGTAGATTTACAGGAAAAACCGTTTTAGCATAGTCCTCCAAAATGTCCATAATATAGCTGCGATATAATTCTATTTTTCCCATAATATAATACTTTGTTCGTTTTCGTCGAAAACAATGATATGCATTTGTATTTCGCTTACAATGAGTTGTACTCCTTCTAAATGAAATCGTTTTTTATAGGTTTCATTAGGCAAAGCCAAAAATAAAATTCTATCCGCATCTTTGCCTTTTAATAATACTTTATAGTTGAGATATTGTCCCACAGCATTATGAAAGTCTTTCATAAAAGAAGGACTCAAAAAACTTTTTATTTCTATGGCTATTTTCTCAACAACGCCTTCATTTTCTTTTTCTGCCCCTATAATTCTTTCAGCACCTAAGTCTATCTCCCCATCTAAACCCAAAGTCCGTACAGGATATGGGTCATGCGTTATCTTCCAGCCCTCTTTTTCTAAGGCAAAACGGATTAAATCATGATAAAATCTCTTGCCATATTTCTTATTCTTTGCAAACATACGAAAAAGTAACACTATTCCCTTGCTGCCAACCATCTTTCTGCGTCCAAAGCCGCCATACAGCCTGTGCCTGCTGCGGTTACTGCTTGACGATAGACCTTATCTTGCGCATCGCCAGAAGCAAAAACGCCCTCAATATTCGTATTAGTTGTACCTGGTTTTGTGATAAGATAACCCGCATCGTCCATATCCAACTGCCCTTTGAAGATGTCGGTATTAGGTTTATGACCAATTGCCACAAAAAAGCCACTTACATTTAGGGTAGATTCTGCCTGTGTTTGATTATTTTTTATACGAATGGAACTTAAAACATTGTCTCCCAACAATTCCAAGGTCTCGGTATTCCAGTGAATTTCAATATTTGCGGTGTTTTTCACACGCTCTTGCATGATTTTAGATGCACGCATCTCATCTCTACGCACCAATAAATGCACTTTTGTACACAATTTTGCCAAATAACTTGCTTCTTCTGCTGCCGTATCTCCAGCCCCTACGATTGCCACTTCTTTTCCCCTAAAAAAGAAACCATCACACACCGCACAAGCACTTGCACCTCTGTTTTTGAAAGCCTCCTCAGAAGGCAAACCCAACCATTTTGCATCTGCACCTGTGCTGATAATCACCGAATCTGTCGAATACTCGTCTCCGCCGTCTGTTACAATTTTTTTGACCTCTCCAGTCAATTCACAACTTACAACAAACTCATATTTGATGCGTGTGCCAAAACGTTCGGCTTGCTTGCGCAAATCTTCCATCATTTCAGGTCCCATAATACCCTCGGGATAGCCTGGGAAATTTTCCACTTCGGTGGTTGTCATCAACTGACCGCCAGGTGCAGAACCTGTGAACATAATGGGCTTTAGTCCTGCTCTTGCGGCGTAAATAGCGGCTGTATAACCTGCGGGACCGCTACCAATGATAATAACATGTTCGTGTTGCATGCGTATGTCGTTTCTTTTGTATGAATTTGTATCTAAATTATGTGCAAAATTACACAAAAAAAATGTATTTTTGCACAAACTTTTTATCAGATAAATTATGATAGATAAAACAAGAGAGTGGAAGGAAGCGGAGCTTATTCTTCATTTTCAACTTAGAAGACTTGCAACACAACCTACTTCTTTGATGCAAGAATGGTTTGAGGTTAAGCATCCTATATTTGATATATTTGAGCAAAAGGTCTTTGACGAAATTCTTCTGGAAGCTCAAGAAAACGTAGTAGGTTGGAGCGAAGAAGACCTAAAAATGTACTTCATCTCCAATGTTTTACGTTTGAGTGGCTTGATGAGCTTGCAAAATAAAGGCTATGTAGGCGTTTTTGAAAAAAAATTAAGTGCTGTGGTAAACAATACAAAGCTAAGCGTAAGAAGCGATTTTTTGGTAGCAAAAGGATTTAAAAACATTGTAGAAACACCTTATTTCCATTTTCAGGAATACAAGCCACAACTTAATCCAACAGGTGAGCCTATGGCACAACTTATCGAAGCTTTTTTGATTGGACAGGCTAAAAATGAGAATGTTACGCCTTTATATGGTTGCGAAGTAATAGGTAAGCAATGGACTTTTGTAACTATGGAAGGAAAAAACTACTGCGTGTCAGAGGCGTTTGACTGCACAAAACGGGAGTCTCTTTTGACAATTATTGCCATTTTGCGCAAGTTTAAATATATTTTAGAAACAAGGTTATTGAAGCTATAAAAATGCAAAAAATTCTTTTTATCTACATTTTACTTCTTGCCTGTCAAAACCTCTTTTCGCAAGAGAAAACAGCAGATATGCCCAGAAAAGTTGGCTATACATATGGTGCGGCTGTGCATAATAGGGGACTAAGTGCAAACTTTGGTGTTTATTTTGGCGAAAAACCGCTAAAATGGGTGCTTCGCCTTGATGCAAGTACACTCAAACATGCGAAAGAGACCCGTATTCGCTCTTACTGGATGGATTTGCGAGAAGGAAGCCGCTTTGTCTATGACAAAATGAATCGTTTTGCGGTAATAAGTCCGAGTTTTGGGGTCAGAAAAGCCATTATCCCTTTTTCTACTTACAATAAAGTGGCGATTATTGGCGAGATTACTGCGGGATTTGATGTAGGTTTATTGCGCCCTTATTATCTCAATATCGCTATGTTTGACAGCACAAGCCCTGGACTTTATAGCGTAGCACCTTCACAATGGAACTATACGAAATATAGTTATTTAGATGTGGTGGGCGAAACAAATCCTTTTAGGAAATTGAACCCCACCAAAATTTACGCAGGTTTATGCGTTCATTCTACTGCATACATAGACATGAGCCGCAAACCAGGACTCGTGCGAGGCATACAACTCAATATAGATGCACATCTTTTTCCTCAAAGAATCCCGATTATGAATACATCACCTAATACGGCTATTTTTCTGACGGCAGGTGTAGGTTTGTGTTTTGGGGAAAAGTAAAGAAACATAGCTGGCGGCAACTTACCGAAAATTATACGAGAAATTAGGTACTAATAAGCATTGAAAATGATAGCAAACACACCGCAACCGCCTTATTATGCGGTTATTTTTACTTCGATTCGTAGCGAAATAGTAGCAGGCTATGGTATAACTGCCGATGAAATGGTGGCTTTGGCAAGCGAGCAAGCGGGTTATTTAGGCATAGAAAGTGCCAGAGACGAGATAGGAATCACTGTTTCTTATTGGGAAAATGAGGAAGCGATATTGAATTGGAAACGTCATGCTGCCCATCAAATTGCACAGCAAAAAGGACGGGATATGTGGTATCTTGCCTTCAAAACACGGGTTTGTAGGGTAGAAAGAGATTATGGGTTTTCGAGTGCTAAAAGTATTTGAATCAAGGTTGATAGACTGTGCCGAAGCACATATTATGCTGGAAGTATAAAGCTACAAAAGCACAGAAAAAAGATATTCTGACGCAATCCTAAGCCGCAGCAATCAACCCGTCGTTTATTCATTTGGAGGAGGCGTTTTTTTCATAATCGGCTTCATTTTAGGTGGCACTTTTTTGAGAGGTTCTGCTTCATTTTCAGGCAAAATAGCCGGTTTTTCTTCCACTTTTTCTTCTGAAACGTTTTCTTTCCGCATAATCGGCTTCATTTTGGGCGGCACTTTTTTTGCAGGTTCTCCTTCATTTTCAGGCAAAATAGCCAGTTTTTCTTCCACTTTTTCTTCTGAAACGTTTTCTTTCCGCATAATCGGCTTCATTTTGGGCGGCACTTTTTTTGCAGGTTCTCCTTCATTTTCAGGCAAAATAACAGGCTGCCCTTCTACTGTTTCCGTCAAAATCGGCTCTTTTCTGATAACAGGCTTCATTTTAGGCGGCATTTTTTTGGCAGACTCTTCCAAAGGTATTTCCTTTTTTTCTATAACAGGTGTTATCGGTTTTGCAGCGATTTTTTTTGCAGCCGCCGCCGCTTTTTTTGTTTCCTCTATAAGGGCAATTTCTTCCGAAGAAAAAGGAAATTCTGCTCGTAAAGGATTAAAATAGAATTTTTTTTGCGCATCGAAAGATTTTTCACCCATCTGTCCAAAAAGTTGGGCAAAATGATGCCACATTTCAGGTTTTTCTGCCTGAAATGTCTCACTCTTAATTCGTTTTTGTAACAAAAATTCAATAAATGTCATGACACTTATCTGTTGTGTTTACAGTAAGATAACTTTTGGATAATATCAAGCTTGAAAGCCTTTGTAGAGCGTGTTTCAATATATGAGACGCATACAAGCCTAAAACCATTTTTGTGCGTGAAAGTTTGATGAGTCTTTCTATATATATTCATTTAGTGTTACAATGAAAGATGATATTTTTGCCAAACAATTTTAACATTTTTATGAAGACCATGAAAAAAAGGGCAGCCCAAATACATTGAGCAGCCCTTTTTATGTGTTACTTTGCGCTATTATTGCACATTAATTTGTTGCGCAGCAGGTTTTATTTCTACTTTTTTGGGCAATTTCACTAGCAAAATGCCATCTGTATAGATTGCCGCAATTTTTTCAGCATCTATTTGATTGCCAAGGCGCAAACTTCTTTCGATATGCTGATAGCTAAATTCTTTACGTGTATATTTCTCCTCTTTTGATGCGGTAGTTGCCTCCCCTTTTGCCGAAATATGTAAGACATTGTTTTCCACTTTTAGCGTGAAATTTTCTTTTTTGAAACCAGGTGCAGCAAGTTCGATTTCAAAACCTTCTGCGTTTTCCTTCACATTCATTGCCGCAATATTGTGGGATTCGGTAAGTAATTTGCTGGAATTCCATGCTTTGTCAGAAACAACGTCTAACCATTGTGCAAGGTTTGGAAACAATACATTTGATGTTGGATAATTTGTGAGCGTTCTCATACGATTCATTTGTTTATTGTGTTGAAAATAAGTTTGAAATATATTATTCTCTTATCAATCTGTATGCCGCTAGCTATTATGTGGTAATTTTGGCATAAATGGGATTTTATATATGACAAAATGGCATTATATGATATTTTCTATAAATGTATTTATGACAAAATGACAGTTTTTGAAAAATAAATCTTCTAATGAAATTATGTTCAATATCTTTGGGATTTCGTGTTTTTGAGCTTGTCAGGAAAAATGAGGAAGTTATGCAGCGTATTTGAGGCTGATATAGCTTACAAGCCGTGGGTGGGGAGTAAGAAAAAACAGCATTGTTTATGGTGGTTTATTGATAAAAAACGGGAAATGTGTTAGGTTTTGCCTTTGCTCCACGAACAAATGCCGTTTGGAAGCAATTAATCGCCGATTTGAAGGTTGTGCTGGATAAATATCAGGTCGAATATGATATACTTTACACAGATGGGCATCAAGCTTATCAAGTATTGTTATTTACTAAATACCACATGCAAAATGCCGAAGGCAAAGAATATACTTGGCAAATCGAATGTATGCACTTGACATTGAGAATACGTATCAAAAGGCTGGCTCGAAGGACAATTTGTTTCTCTAAATCTGAAATTATGCGTGATACAATTATTGGACTTTTCATAAATAATTTCTTCTTCACTTAGAAGTAAATCCCGATTAAGGACACTACCGATTAGAACCGTTTATGATTCAACACCTGTATCTGTGGAATATGAATTGTCGGCGTTTGGAAAATCAATTACAGAAGTTTTAGATAAAATGATTGAGTGGGATATAAAACATAGAGAATCTGTAATGTCAAAGTAGTTTTTAGTTTTTTTAGGTTGTTTTAGGGTGACGTATAACGGTTGTACTTACGCATACCGCCGCCTGTTAGATTTTTTTTGTGGGTTTTTAGGCGGCGGTTGGTGTAATTAATGTGTTATATATATATATTTAAATATATGATTTTTTTGTCAAAGTATAATTTGGCTTTTTTGTCAAAACCTTATTTTGATACATCTTCAGTATTTTTGACAATTTTTACTACTTTCTGTTAAATATGGCACAAAACTATATCAAATATTGTCTAACGAAAAAAGCTTGGCGTTGTTGGGGAATTGGCGTTCCGTCAGCCGATAACCGAATTACAAAAAACTACTCTTTATTTGATTTACAATTTTGCTTCCATCTGGGTCAGCTTGTGTTTTTAAAGCACAAAAATCTTCTGCCCATTTTGAAGTTCTGATGCGTAACGGTGGATTTTCATTTTGAGCCACTTTCAAAAGCACTTCGGCAACTTCTAAACCTGTTTGATAAACGGTTTCTTTACTTTCGCTGGCTCTTTTTTGGTTTCCTGCCATATAGCGTTCAAAAATTGGTAAATATTCTCCTGTTGCAAATTGTCCATCAACGGCTGTTTTTGCTATTGCCGACTTCATAAATTCAGTCGCAATTCCACCTGGTTCTATACAACTTATTTTTATATTAAAGGCATCAGTTACATAAGTTGCCAAGCCTTCCATAAAACCTTCTACGGCAAATTTTGCTCCGCAATAAAGTTCGTTAAAAGGTTGTCCTACCAAGCCTCCAACAGAAGTTACCGATATAATTTGTCCTGATTTTTGTTTACGCATAAATGGCAAAACAACTTGTGTACAAAATACAGTTCCCAAATAATTTACATCGGTTACCCATCTGATTTCTTCTTCGGTTGATTGTTCAGTTGTTTTGGCAAAACCTGCACCTGCATTGTTTATTAAAATATCAATTTTACCGTCTTTTTCAATAATAGTATTGACTGCTGATTGTATAGATTTGGTCTCCGTTACTTCTAGTTCCAAAATTTCGACATTCAATTTTTCATCTGCAATTCTTTTTCTCAACCCTTCGGCTTTGCTTGGATTTCGCATTGTTGCATAAACTTTATAGCCTTTTTGAGCAAATAAAATAGCACTTTCAAATCCAACACCTGTGGAAGTTCCGGTTATTAATACGTTTTTTGTCATTTTTTTTATTTTAAATGGTTAAATTTTACCCTACTCGTAAGGCTTTTCGGATTCGCCATTATTTTATTGTTTGTTAATTACCTGCTCGGTCTGTGGAAAAATTGATTGAGAATTAACGAGTTATGAAATTTATTTTATTATTTATATAAATCTCAACAATTCAAAATATGCATAGCACATTCTGAATTGTTTTAAATTTCAGCAAAGTTGATTGTATTTTTATTTCATTACAGTATTTTTTTCAATTTATTTCCTTTCGTTTAATCAAAGAACGGAGCTTTTTTCATTGGATAGAACGTTTTGGAGCTTTGCGAAGGTGGGGAAATCGATGCACAAATGTTCAATGTAGCACAAATGCTGATTAGAATTCGAATGCTCAAATTTAGTACAAATGCCCTACTTTTGCAAAACCCCTGTTAGTGGCAGTGGTTGTTAGTTTAACGTTCTGAAATCTGTTGGGTTTTGTCCTGTTTTTAGCTTAAATAGTTTGGCAAAATGTTGCGGATATTCAAAACCTAAACCGTAAGCAACTTCGCTTATAGTAGCGTTAGAACCAAGCAATAAGGTTTTTGCTTTCTCAATAATAAAATCGTGAATGTGGCCTTTTACACCTCTGCCTGTTTCAATTTTCAGCAAATCACTTAAATAACGCCCCGACATATTTAGGGCTTTACCACAATCTGCAACAGTTGGAATACCATTGTTTGACAACTTTTCAGAAGCAAAATAGTGTTCTAAATATTTCTCAAACTGTACAACGTAATCTTTGTTTAGATTAGTACGAGTAAAAAATTGACGGTCGTAAAAACGTTGACAGTATTTTAAAATTGAGTGTAAGTTAGAGATAATTAGTTCTTGTGAATGTTTGTCGATATTTTGATTGATTTCAATTTCAATATTTCGAGTAAAATCATTTAAAATATTTTGCTCTTTTTCAGAGATATGTAATGCTTCGTTTACAGCATAATCAAAAAAAGAAAATGTAGTAATTTCGGTTCCTAAAATTGATTTTCGTATAAAATCGGGGTGGAACAAAATTGTCCAACCTGTGTGGTTTGTGAAATCTATATTGCTGTCAAAAGTAAGAGCTTGTTTGGGTGCGGTAAATACCATTGTTCCATTTTCATAGTCGTATGTGCTTCTTCCATATCCTATTGTTCCCGTTCCGCCTTTCATACCAACAATAAATAAATCGCTGGTCATTTTGGTATTTGCAAAATCAAAATCCACTATTGGCCATTCTCTTATTATTGTGATAAGTGTATGTGCAGGTGGTTTTATGCCCAAAAATTTATGAGCTTCGGATATACTTTTTATATGATAAAATAAATTCATTTATTCTTTAAGAGTTGGAAATTTAGATTAGGATTTTATATGTTCTTTATAGGCTAATGCCCCAAATATAACCATAAGAAATGCTCTTAAACTATCAAATAACAGCATATCAATTCTGTCAAATTTCAAAAATACGGTAAAACTAACAATAAAAATAAGCAAACCAACCGTTGTTCCTGCTTGAATACCTGCTATATTGCCTTTACGTATCCACATTACACTCCAAAGGCAGATACTTAATGACAATACTAAGTTGTACGCCATTATTAATTGTAAAATCCCCATATCTGGTTGATACTTCATACCAAATTGTTCAAGTAAACTTGGGAAGTTTACTAATGAAAATACGGCTAACGATAGTGCTACAACTATCTGAAAAATCAATAAAATTGATAGCCCTTTTTTCCAAATCTTCTTTTCAGTCATAATTTTCTTTTTTAAAATGATTATTAATGACTGCAAAATTACAATGTGATTTTTTGTCCAACTTAATCATTTTCCTGATTGTTGAATACATTTCGCAGGTGTCGTTTTACCATTGCCACTAAAGGTTTTGGGCTTGGCGAAGGTGGCGATTTTCATCACAAATGTTGATGCGGAGAACCCAACTTTGATTAATCACAAAACTGTCTGCGGAGCACTGAACCGCCACTTTTGCCAAACCCGTGTTAGCGGTTCGTTGTTTTCTTCTACTTATCAAGTTGTTTATTTAAGGTTTACGTTTTCGTTAAGTAAAAATTCTTTTACGGAAGTCCACTTGATGTATGAATATCTGTCGTTATCATATTTTTGAAAAATAATTCGCCCTTCCATTATATCTCTCATATATTGCATTCCTTGCCAAGCTGGATAGAGTTCGTTTTCTGAAGGTGAAAAAAATCTTGTAATTTTGATAAGAAAATTTAAAAGCCGAATGCCTCCTGGTCTAAATAGTTTATACTTTTTGGTTGTAAGCTCTGTAAGTAATTTAACAAAGTCATTGCACGTTAGTTTATCGCCAGCAATTCTTAAATATCGTGGTGTATTTTCGTCCACGGCAGCAGCAGCTGTAAATTCAGCAACATTGTCTGTAGTTGTAAATTCTAAAATTTGACTTGCATTACCCCAGCATAAAATCCATTTTTGTTTAAAAAGTATTAAAGGCATATCTGTAGTTAATAAATCCATAAAAGGGCCATTAAAAATAGTTGTTACTTTTATAGGGATTTTATCAAGATACTCATGAAACTTTCTTCTGAAATCTAAATTTCTATTTTGTCCTTCTTTCAAGTTTGTAAAATCACTTGAATAGTCGCTTGGTATAAATCTTTGAACATTTGCTTCAACCGCAGCATCTACAAATATTTTTTGAGTGTCAATTACCGTTTCTCTTAAACCCGCTAAAGCCGAAACCAAGCAATGTGCTCCGATGCAATGTTTTGCTATTTCAGATTGATTGCTAGTGTCCACCTGAAAAACTTTGACACCTATTTGTTCCAAGTCTTTTATTTTTTTAATGTCTGTTTCTAAGCGGACAATTGCTCGGACTTCGACATCTAAGGCTAATAATGCCTTTACAATTTTTCCGCCTAGATTTCCGGTCGCACCTGCTACAACTATTATTTTTCTCATTTATTATTATCAGTTTTTAGTCTTTATATTCTGTTTGCGTCGTCCGTTACAATCATCGCTAACGTCCCGCAGCTTTGCGCCCGTTTTTGTCGCTACAAATATAAACATTTTTCCCAAAGGACAAAAATCGCATAAAGCTGCTGTTCTAAAATTGGTCAGGATTGTGTGTTTTTTTGAGCTTGCGAGAAAAAAAATGAGGGATTTGCGCAGACTCTTTGAGAACTAGTATATTCACGAAACCCTATACAATTATGCCGATTTCGCCCATCTCTAGTAATTATGTAGTACTTTGTATTACATAATTACTTTAATACCCTACAAAATAATACAAAAAAAACTAATTATACAAATAAAAAACTTGCCCTCATATCCCCATTTCAACAAACACAAACAAGTTTATTTTGGCTGCTCAGATTTGTCGCAACGGAAGTTACTCCGCAATATATGTAGGCTTTGCCAGACCTTGTCGGCATAGGGTTTCGGGGATATTTCGTAAAAAAGTATCGTTTTATTTTGTGCTGAACAACCTATTAGATGAACAATGCAGTACAAGGTAATGGGCTTTTTAGCCATATAGTCAAGCATATCAATAGAAGCATAA